>NZ_JBGEWD010000006.1:0-204622 GCF_041205085.1 Clostridium moutaii | reverse complement strand
AACTTCCTGATTTTCTCAGCAGGAAGTTTTTTATTTTGTAAAATTTAATCTTATTAAAATTAAGTTCACTGGATAAACTGGAGACTGATCAAATTCAAATGATTTGATTGGTCTTTTTATTATTACAGGGGGAAAAATAACATGAATAAAATTTATCTTTTTCATGTTCAATGTATTACTGCAAATAAAATTAAAAGCGATTTTTAGTTTCAGAACTAAAGTACCTTCAACATTTCAACTTGTTAAAATATAAATCAATACTTGTGAAATTCCGCAAGTGATTAAATATTAGATATCATAAGGAGGATAATTATTATGTCAAACGAAGAAAAAAAAGAAATAAATCTTGATCAAAGTACCAGTCCTATTAGAGAAAATCGATTGGGAACTGTTAAAGCTTTTTCTGGAAAAGTAAGTGATCTGATAAATGGTAAACATCTTGGTGAGGAGCTGCCTTGGCGTGAACGTAAATTTCAACAAGGAACTGGATGCCTTTTAACACAGACTGTGGGAAGACTTGTAACAATTAGAGATTCCGCTCTTATAGTTCATGGACCTGTAGGGTGCGCACAGGGTACAAATGGATATAGAGAGATATATCAGGGAATTCCTGAGAAGTTTAGAGCATGGAATGGAGATGTGGAGCTTCATGCAGTGAGCAGCAACCTTACAGAAAGTGATATTGTCTTTGGGGGTGAGAAGAAACTAAGATTGGCAATAAAAGAGGCAACTGAAAGATATAATCCAAAGACCATTATAATTGCTTGCTCTTGTACTTCAGGAGTCATGGGCGATGATGTAGACGGCATAGTGGCATCAATTCAGCCTGAGGTAAAGCCAATACTTGTACCTGTACACTGCGAGGGTTTTAGATCTCAAATATCTCAGAGTGCCTTTGATGGTTCTTCTCATGCCATAGTGAAATATATAGTTCAAAAGCCTAAGAAGAGACAAAAAGATCTTGTAAATATTATAGCACCTATGAGTGTGACCTTGGGAGATAAAAATGATCTTATAAGGATGTTCAATAAAATTGGCTTGAGAGCAAGGTTTATTCCCGATTTTGCTACAGTGGACGAATTAAAGGAAATTTCGGAAGCAGCAGTAACTGCTCCTACATGTCAGTCATATGGAGAATATATGCAGAAAGCTCTTTATGAGAATTATGGAACCCCTTATTTTACAGATCCTGCTCCACTTGGTATTGAAAATACTAAAATATGGTTTAGAAATATAGCGAAATATACAGATAAAGAAAAAGAAGTAGAACAGCTTATCAAGGAAGAATTAGATTTTGTATTACCTAAATTAGAAAAACTTAAAAAATCAATTAAAGGTAAAAAGGCAAGAAGCATTTATGTTTCAGCAGGGCAAGCTAGGGCTGTGTTTATTCCGAAATTTGCTACTGAATTGGGCATTGATGTGGCAGCTGTGAATACACTAGAACTGGATCCAAATATAGTGGATGAATTTGAAGATGTATATAATGAAATCGGAGATTTTGAAGTACATGCTTCAGATCATCAGCCATTTGAACAGAGTCATTTGATTAATAGGTTAAAACCAGATATTCATACAGGTTGTGTATTTATGGGACTTTATAAAAGAGAGTGTAGCCAAGCAAGAAATCATTCTTTCCTTTCTGATTTTTCACCTCAGTCAAATCAGTTTTTCTTTAGGGGAGTGTTAAATTATGGATATATTTTACAGCGTGCTTTAAACAATCCTTCGTTAAATAAAACATTGAATAGGGAAACTCCAAGTCCATATAAGTCATGGTGGTATGAACATGATATTGATACTTATGTTAAAGAAAAGGTATATTCTGGGGAAAAGTCTGTCTAGGGGGTTTTAAGATGAGCGAAGAAGCAGTTGAGAATATTTTACAGCCTGATTTTAGTACCGATGTCAAATTACGAGTTGACAATATTGTAAAAAAGTTTGTTATAAATAGCAAGCAAAATAGTGAAAACTCTACAGCAACTGTATTGGACAATATAAATCTTGAAGTAAAAAAAGGGGAATTTCTTGTAATTGTTGGACCAAGTGGTTGCGGAAAAACCACACTACTTGATATTTTCGCAGGACTTTCTAAACCTACAGAGGGAACAGTTAGTATAGATGGCAAAATTGTAGATGGACCTGATTTAAACAGAGGGATAGTTTTTCAGCAGTATGCACTATTTCCATGGCTTACAACTGCTGAAAATGTAGGGTTTGTACTGGAAAACCAGAATGTAAAAAAAAGAGAACGAGATAAAATAGTAAACAAACTTTTGGAATTGGTGGGACTTTCGGGTTTTGAAGATCATTATCCATACCAGTTGAGTGGAGGTATGAAGCAGAGAGCAGCTATTGCAAGGGCTCTGTCCTTTGAGCCAGATATACTGCTCATGGATGAACCTTTTGGAGCTCTGGACTCTCTTACTAGGGAAATTTTGCAGAGAGAACTTCTCAGGATAAGAAATGAAACAGATAAAACCATAATATTTATAACTCATAGCATTGATGAGGCGGTATTTCTTGCGGATAGAGTGGCGATTATGACGGCAAAACCGGGTACTATAAAGAAAATTATAAGAATACCATTGTCTCGTCATTCCAGATTGCAAAATGAAGATATTAGATCATCGAAAGAATTTGTACAAGTTCGTCAAGAATTGTGGAACTTGATAAAAGAAGAAGTTATAAAAAGTCAAAAATTTTTTAAGCTAGGGGGGAGTAAATAGAATGCAAAAAAAAGATGGGCTTTTGAAAATAAACAGAAATATTGACAAAATTAAATCAATATTTCTAAATATTTATCAACGAACTATTGTTATTATTACTGTTTTAGTTATATGGGAAATTGCACCACGTTTAAATCTGATTGATCCCGTATTTATTCCGCCTCCATCTGCAATTGTGTCCGCATTTATAAAACTCATTATATCAGGCGAATTGATAAGGTCGATAATTATTAGCATGAGTAGAGCCATATGTGGATTTGGTATAGCAATCACTTTAGCTATTCCACTAGGTTTTTTTATGGGATGGTTTAAGAAATTTGAAAAGTATATGGATCCTTTATTTGCTACTTTGAGACAAGTAAACACTATAACTATCTTACCACTATTTATTCTTTTACTTGGAATAGGGGAGGCATCAAAAATAGCCATAATAGCTTTCGCTAGTTTCTGGTCTACTTTTTTAAATACAGCTAGTGCAGTTAAAAATGTTGATCCACTATATATAAAATGTGCCAGATCAATAAAGCTTTCTAACAGTAAAATATTTAGAAAGGTGGTTTTACCATCATCCATTCCGTCTATTTTTACTGGATTAAGATACAGTGCTTCTGTATCACTTATATTATTGGTAACTAGTGAAATGCTTGGTGCTACCAATGGACTTGGATATGCAATCAATAATTGGCAAATGCTTTTTCAAACAGACAATATGTGGGCAGGTATTGTTACGATGGCTTTAATTGGGTTGATTATTAACAACATTTTTGTATGGTTTGAAAAACGATTGACACATTGGAAATATGTATGAAATTTATTAGACTAAAAAATTAAATATAAAATAAAATATCATTAAAATTATAAAAAAGTAGAGGAGTTTGTTATGAAAAACAGGTTTAAATATCTAAAGTCATTTAAAGTTTTAGTAGTTTTTGCAGCATTGGTGCTGGGACTAACGGCATGTGGAACAAGCAGTGTAGAAAATTTGAAATCATCGTCTGGTAAGTCAAATAAAGTTGTGACTATAAATGTAGCAGGATATTGGGGAACATCAGGAGGTATTACAACATATGATCCATTAGTAATTGCACAAAAACTTGGATATTTTAAACATATTAAAATTGTAGATTCAAGTGTACCCACAGGACCTCAGACTCTATCAGCTCTTACATCTGGACGCATTCAAGCGGCTATGCTTCAATACTCTATTGCTGCTAGTGCGACAGCAAAAGGAGCGAAATTAAAAGCAGTTGCTACTGCTCACGGAGGTAAAAATGATTCTAATTTTCATTTTTATGTTCCAAAAGATGGATCAATTCATAGTCCAAAAGATCTAATAGGAAAATCGGTTGGTGGAATTCAAGCTGGTAGTACCGAATATTATGCTTGGGTAGATTGGTTAAAAAAAGGTGGAGTGTCTCCAAATGATGTTAAATTGGTTACAGTACAAAAAGGAACAGTATTTCAAGTCCTAGAAAAAAAGCAATTGGCTGGAGTGGGAACTTGGAATGATTTTGAGCAAAATCCTATAGAAGAATCAGGAAAATATCGTCTTTTATTTACCACTTATGATGTTTTTCCAGAAGAACTTAATCATTGTGGACTATTTCTTACTCAAAAATTTATAGATGAAAATCCTGAAGCTGTTAAGGAACTTGTTACTGGATTTGAAAAAGTAAATGATTGGCTAAAGAAAAATCCAGAAAAAGGAAAAGAAATGCACGTTCAACTTGCGAAGGAAAGACATGTAGATTCATCTTTAGTAGAAAAATATTATACTGTAACTGATATTAGAGATCATTCATTAATTAAAACTATTGATGCTCAGTATTTTATAGACAAATTAGAACAATATAATTACATTCCTAAAGGAAAAGTTAAGGCAACTGATTTATTTACGAATAAATTTAACCCCTATGCTAGTAAAAATGATAATTAAAAATTAAAATAATTTTTAATTAGTTGAGATTAGTTATAGTTAAATATTTAAATCCGTTTTTTATATTTAATTGTTATGAAATTTGTTGCTTTTATCTAATTAAGAGGAGATGGTAAATTTGTCAAATAGCATTCAAGAATTAAAGCTACAGGAAGTGGAAAGTGATAAGAGAGTTCTAGAAAATCCTAAATATACTTGTGCACTGGGAGGGGCACTTTCCGTAATCACCAATATCCATAGGGCTGTACCAATAATCAATTCGGGAATAGGTTGTGGAATGAACCAAATGCTTAACTATAGAGTTGCTGGAGGAGAACAAGGAATGGGATATATTGGTGGATTGAGTATACCTTCGACAAATCTTTCGGAAAGAGATGTTGTGTTCGGAGGGGAAGCAAGACTCAGAGAAGAGATTCGCTCTACAATAGATCTAATTGACGGGGATCTTTATTTTGTGGCAAATGGCTGCATAGCAGGAATGATTGGCGATGACGTTGAGGGAGTTGTAAGTGAATTTTCAGAGGAACCTACTCCAGTGTTATATGTAAATTCCAGTGGTTTTTTGGGAAACACCTATTTTGGGTATGAGGCGGTTTTTGAAGCTGCTATTGAGCAGCTGGTTAAACCTCTTCCTAAGGAAAAAGGACTGGTAAATATACTGGGCTTTGTACCATATCAGGATATATTCTGGAGAGGAAATCTGCGTGAAATAAAAAGACTACTTAATAAGATTGGACTTAGAACAAATCAGATAATAGGAGATTTCAGCGGCATTGAAGGTTTGAAAAAACTTTCTGCCGCAGAATACACCATAGTGGTATCACCTTGGGTGGGGAGAAAAACTGCAAGACTTTTGGAAAAAAAATTTGGAATACCCTATATCAATTTTCCCAATATACCTGTAGGACCAAGAGATTCAAGCGAATTTTTGGGGAAAATAGGTAAAAAATTTGGAATATCTGAATCAAAAATTAAAAATGTAATTGCAGAAGAGGAGAGAGAAGCCTATGAAGATTTAAACATCATAGGAGATGTTTGTGCAAGATTTTCAGCATCACTTCCTTTTGCTGTAGTGTCAGGTTCTGCAACAGCAGTGGGAATTACCAGATTTTTGGTAAATGAAGCAGGATTTACTCCAAAACTTGTAATCATAAATGATGATCCACCAGCTGATACAAGGGAAGAAATATTAGATAGGCTTAAAAATCTTGGCGATAAAGACACCGTGGCCAAGACTGGAGGAATTAATCCTAAGGTTATTTTTGAAATAGATTCCTACGAAATACATGAACATTTGAGAAATTCTTATTTCAGAGTACTTTTTGCAAGTTCCCAGGAAAGGTATGAGGCAGAAAGCAAAAGGCAGGTACATTTGAGTGTTACATTCCCAGCAGAAAACCGTGTTGTTGTGAGGGATACTTACACGGGATACGGCGGAGGAATCTCACTTATAGAAGACTTCTTAAGTAAGTTTGTACGCCCATAATGGAAGGAGGTTAATATATGGCTAAAGTTGCTGCAGCAAGCAGTGATGGCGTTTTTATAAATGAGCATTTTGGAAGAGCAGATAAATTTTTCATTTATGAAATTTCAGAAGATGGAGAATATGAATTTATAGAAACACGAGAAGTTTATCTCAATGATTCCAAGAGTGGAGAGGACAAATTAAACAAGATTATAAAGCTGCTGGGGGATGTGAAATTGATACTGGCCAGCAGCATTGGTTCCGGAGCAGTTAGTGTGCTTCACGATAGGAATATTGTGGCCGTAAGCCTCAGTGGTTCTATAGAAAAAGCACTTGAATCTTACGCCAAAAGAGGAAAGATACTTGAATATCTTGTGGCGAAAGACACTTTTGGTACTTCGGTGGATAGAGCTAATTGTCCAATTAGGGCAGCAAAGATTTTGACAAATATACGCCGTTTTAATGATTAATAATTACAGTAGTATTAGGAGGAATATTTACATGAGACAAATAGCAATTTATGGTAAAGGTGGAATAGGTAAATCTACGACAACGCAGAATTTGACAGCGGGATTGTCTGAACTTGGTAAAAAAGTTATGGTGGTTGGCTGTGATCCTAAAGCGGATTCTACAAGATTGCTTTTAGGTGGACTTGCCCAGAAAACAGTTTTGGATACTCTGAGACAGGAAGGAGGGGATGTGGATTTAAATTATATTTTGAAGAAAGGATTTAACGGTATAAAGTGCGTTGAGTCCGGAGGACCTGAGCCAGGTGTAGGTTGTGCAGGAAGAGGCATAATAACTTCTATAGATATGCTTGAAAGGTTGGGAGCATATACTGAGGATTTGGATTATGTTTTTTATGATGTGCTTGGGGATGTTGTGTGCGGTGGGTTTGCCATGCCTATTCGTGAAGGTAAAGCTAAGGAAATATATATTGTAGCCAGCGGTGAAATGATGGCACTTTATGCAGCAAACAATATATCAAAGGGAATAAAAAAATTTGCAGATAAAGGCGGAGTAAGGCTTGGAGGAATTATCTGCAACAGCAGAAAAGTAGTAAATGAAAAAGAATTACTGGAAGCATTTGCAGAGGAATTGGGGACACATCTCATTTATTTTGTTCCAAGGGATAATGTAGTTCAAAAAGCTGAAATTCATAAGGAAACTGTAATACAGTTTGATTCAAAAGCAGAACAGGCCAATGAGTATAGGAAACTTGCAAAATCCATAGAAGAAAATGATAATTTTGTGATTCCAAAGCCCATGTCACAGGAAAGGCTTGAGCAGATACTTTTAGAACATGGTGTTATAGAATAAATTATTCACTGTAAAAATGAAAGTAAATGTGATTGTGGGGAATGTTAAGTAAATTATCAATAATTCTTGACTTCAGATGAAGTTTCCCTATAAGAAATTCTAATACCATCATTCTACGAATATGGGTGTTATTAGACATTGGATAAAAGGAGAGTTTTATTATGGATAAAAATAAATTGAAATTATTGTTGGTGATGGTTTTCCTAATAGAAATTGCATTGCTTTTGGTTATTTTCAAGCATATCTTATTCAATAATATAGCATTGGTGAAAAATATCTTTTTTGTTGGAGTTATAATAACAAGTGTAATTTTGTACAATGTGATAATGAATGCAATATTTAATCTTTTAGCTGAAGGGGAAAAAGAAAATGAGTATGAAAGCCACGCTGAATGGTATATCTGAGGTTATAATGGCGGTTATTAAAAATAATTATCATCATGGCAAAACTCAGCAGCATTACATACTCAGTAAAAAAGCTAAATCCCGTAGTTGAAGGATTGTTAAAGGGTATTAGTACTGGACATTGGGATTTGTATTCCCATAAAATTGTATCTTGATTTAAAATAACTTTAATATTATAAAACTTGTATAATGTGGTGTACTGGAATAGTTATTCTAAGAAAATTTATAATAGAATTATCTTAAAACTGGGAAATGAGTATAGATTTGTATAAAAGTCAAATTTGTACTCACTTCTTTTTTGGGGTATATTCTATATATATTTTTATTTAAATTATTTAACAGTATTGGACTTATTCTTATATACCTAACTAAAAGGGAATAAGTTCATATATTATATGTATTCTTCTCTTCTTTGGAATATAAATATGCTCAGTCCCAGGAATAAAACTGTCCATGCAATCATTATTACAGCTGCAGACAAGGTATGGCAGATAAAATACAGGAGAAAATCATAAGGGAGAAAAACATTCAGAGATCCAAAAGTGAACTTGTGACAAATGTGGCCCATGATATAAGAAGCCCTCTCACCAGTGTCATCGGGTTTTTGGAAATGGTAAAAGACAGGGAATACAAGTCCCGGGAGGAAAGGGATAAATTTGTAGATATTGCCTTAAAAAAAGCCAGAACCATGAAAAAGCTCACAGATAATTTATTTATTTTTACAAAGCTTGAAAGCACAAATGTGAAATTGAATTTTTCAACAATATGCTTAAATGACTTGATCTATCAAGTAGTGGATGAGTTTTTAGTTATTTTTGAGGAAAACAATCTTAAACTGATAGACAGTATAATTCTTGAAAATCTGATGGTGCGGATAGATGTTGACATGTTTTTAAGGGCTCTCAACAATTTGCTTTATAACGCCCTGGAATAAAGTGTGAAACCTTCTGAAGTTAAATTATCTTTGTCAAAAGAGGAAAACAGGGCAGTAATATCCATAAGCAACAGCTGCGACAATCTAAGGGAAGAGGAGATTAAATTGCTCTTCGAAAGATTTTATAGGGCTGATAAATCACGGGTCAATCCAGACAAAAATTCGGGCCTTGGGTTATCTATAGCAAAAAGTATAATTGAGCATTATCATATAAATTATACTCAGAATATCTATTTATTCATATAAATATTTATATTTTTATATATATTTGACCAGGAATGCTTACAAAACATTACGGTAACATTATTTCGTTTTGAGCGCTCTTTTACTATTTCAGCCATGTTGTGTCCTATGTAATCTGTAAGAACCATTACTAAATCCATATTTGATGGAATAATTATTTTCCTGTCACCCTTTTTACGCCCAGTAACATGTATTATTTTATTAAATCCATTTTCTTTTAACTTGTTTTTTATGTTTCCAATTCTGTCTCCGCCGACTACTAAAATCCCCATTAGTTATACCTCCAATTTGTATTTTATTTTTGTAATATAATTAAAAAAGCTATTTTTCTTTAATAAGAAAAAAAGCTTTTGATAACAATTTTATAAAATTAGCATTTTTCTTATCTTTCAAAGTGATTCAATTCACTTTGCAGGAATTAACACCGGTACATATGATATGTCCGGTTGTCGGGTTTCAAAGGGCCAGTCCCTCCACCGCTCTTGATAAGAGAACATTATTAAATTATATAAATTTTATTATACTACAATGTGATTCACAGTGCAAATAAATATTGAAAAATTATTTTTACTGATGCGGATTTCATAGTTTTTAATATGTATTAAAAGAGACAATGAGGATATATTAAAAAAGAAATGAACTTAGACATCTAAGTGTTTGTAATTATGATTAATTTAATTTAAACTGTAAATAAAACTAAAAATGGAGGAAAATTATATGAAGAGAAAATTAAGCTCGAATAACATAAAAGCATTAATTGTAGCCTCAATAGGTATATCAGCAGCAGCAACCATTATAGCCACTATAGGTGGAAAAAAATTTAAAAATAAATCGAAAAAACCAATAAAATCACTGGCAGGTACAAATTATGGTGAGAAACAAGTTTATTTTATTGGTGGAGGATTGGCTTCTCTGGCGGGTGCAGCTTACCTTGTAAGGGACTGTAATTTTAAAGGAGAAAATATCCATGTTATCGAGGCAATGAGGATTCTTGGGGGCAGTAATGATGGTGAAGGAAATGCATCAGAGGGATTCATATGCCGCGGCGGCAGGATGTTAAATGAAGAGACCTATGAAAACTTCTGGGAGTTGTTTTCAAGCATTCCATCCCTGGATTTACAGGGTAAAAGTGTTACTGAAGAAATTCTTAATTTTGATCATTTGCATCCAACCCATGCACAAGCACGTTTAGTAGATAAACATGGATCAATTCAAGATGTAAAAAGTATGGGATTTAATAATGCCGACCGCATGGCTCTTGGCAAATTAATGATCACACCAGAGGAAAAGCTGGATGGTATGACCATTCAGGGATGGTTTAGCCGTACGCCTCATTTTTTTAAAACTAATTTTTGGAATATGTGGCAGACAACTTTTGCTTTTCAAAAATGGTCCAGCCTTTTTGAATTCAAACGATATATGGAACGTATGATCTTTGAATTTTCTCGTATTGAAACTTTAGAAGGTGTTACACGTACTACCTATAATCAATATGAATCTGTGATTTTGCCATTGAAAACCTATTTAGATGGTTTTGGAGTTGATTTCAGTATCAATGCAACTGTAACCGATTTGGATTTTAAATCAGGAGACCAAATTACAGTAACTGCAATACACATAGAAGAAAGTGGTGATGAAAGGGTTATTGAGCTTAATCTGGGAGATGTGTGCATTATGACAAACGGCTGTATGACCGACAGTGCAACTTTAGGAGATATGCATAGGCCGGCGGGATACAATCCAAATCAATTGACTTCTGCTGAACTCTGGGCCAAAATAGCTGAAAAGAAAGAAGGCCTTGGCAATCCAGAACCATTTTTCAGCCATCCCGAGCAAACCAACTGGGAAAGTTTCACTGTAACTTGTAAGGGCAATAAATTATTAAGACTAATTGAAAAATTTTCCACTAATATTCCAGGCAGTGGTGCATTAATGACATTTAAAGATTCCAACTGGTTAATGAGCATTGTTGTTGCAGCTCAGCCCCATTTTAAAAATCAAACACTTGATACAACTATTTTTTGGGGCTATGGACTATATACAGATAAAATTGGAAATTATATAAAGAAATCAATGGCTGATTGCACTGGTGAAGAACTTTTGATAGAACTTTTACACCATTTACATATGGAAGACAAAAAAGATGAAATAATGGAAACTGTAGTCAATGTTATTCCATGTATGATGCCTTATGTAGATGCTCAGTTCCAACCTAGAAAGATGACCGATCGTCCTCAGGTTGTACCAAAAGGTTCAACAAATTTTGCCATGATTGGTCAATTTGTTGAGATCCCAGAAGATATGGTGTTTACTGAGGAATATTCTGTACGGTCAGCACGAATTGCCATATATAAGCTATTTAATGTAACGGATAAAGAGATTCGCCCGGTAACTCCTTATAAAAGGAGGCCTAAGGTGCTAAAGGAAGCTTTAAAAACTGCTTTTAGATAAGCTGTGGAAAAGCAGGCTAAAGGGGATAAATTGAGGATTTTAGAAGTTTCCATAATAATATACTATGATTTTCTATCATATACTTCTTTGAAATGTACAAACTACTATTAGAGGAGATGATATTTATGTCCAGAAGAAATAGAATACTAGTTCCTGAAGCCAAAAAAGGTATGGAAAAGTTAAAAATAGAAGCAGCCAGAGAATTGGCCGCAAATAACAATAATCCTGACTCAGTAAATAATTTTTCCGTTGGTGGTCGGATGGTGAAAAAAATGGTTGAAAAATATGAAAAAAAATTAAAATAATTAATTTATGAAAATATGCCAATAAATTTAGAAGTAAATAGTTTTCTAGTTTATTGGCATATTTATATCTATAATAATAAATAAATTTATAAAAATATATTGACAAAGATAGAATAATTGCTAAAATTAAATTAGCACTCAGTTAGTGAAAGTGCTAACAAGAAGTATAATACAAATAACCATGCTAATTTAAAATAACAGGCGTGGTTTTATTGAAGTGATTTCATTGCAGTGATTTCATTGCAGTGATGAAATATTGGTTTATTATATAATGATAGCTGTAGCAAGGGGCTTTGTGCCTTGCAACTTAGATATAGGTGAAAGGAAATGATAGAATGGCTGTAAAAGAATTTAAGGCAGAATCAAAAAGATTGCTTGATTTAATGGTTAACTCAATTTACACAAATAAAGAAATATTTTTAAGGGAACTTATATCAAATGCCAGTGATGCAATTGACAAAAGTTATTATAGGTCACTTGTTGACGAAAATGTTAGTTTCAACAAGGATGATTTCTATATTAGAATTACTGCAGATAAAGAAAAAAGAACACTTGCAATTACTGATACAGGTATAGGTATGACAGAGGAAGAACTTGAAAATAATCTTGGAACTATTGCAGAAAGTGGTTCTCTTGCGTTTAAAAATCAAAATGATATAAAAGATGGAGTGAATATTATAGGTCAATTTGGAGTTGGATTTTATTCTGCTTTCATGGTGTCTGATGTAGTAACTGTAAAAAGTCGTTCCATTAATTCGGATAAGGCATATAAATGGGAATCAAAAGGTGCAGATGGATATAATATTGAACCTTGTGAAAAGGAAACGGTAGGTACTGAAATTACATTGAAGATTAAAGAAAATACTGAAGATGAAAAGTATGATCAGTTTCTAGATGAATATAAAATCAAGTCTTTAGTTAAAAAGTATTCTGATTTTATAAAGTATCCAATTAAAATGATGGTAAAGAAAAGCAGACCTAAAAAGGATAATGATAAGGAACAAGAGGACTATTTTGAGGATGAAACTTTAAATAGTATGGTACCAATCTGGAGAAAAAATAAAAATGAATTGAAACCTGAGGATTACGATCAATTTTATATGGATAAGCATTTTGGGTATGAAAAACCTCTTAGGGTGATACACTCAAGTGTTGAAGGGGTAGTAAGTTATAGAACTTTGCTTTTCATTCCAGCTAAGGCACCTTATGATTTTTATACAAAGGAATTTGAAAAAGGATTGGAACTTTATTCAAATGGTGTTTTGATAATGGAAAAATGTGCTGATTTATTGCCGGATTATTTTAGCTTTGTGCAGGGTCTGGTGGACTCAGCAGATCTTTCCCTTAATATTTCCAGAGAACTTCTGCAGCATGACAGGCAGCTTAAATTTATTGCAAAAAAAATAAAGGACAAAATAAAGGACGAACTTCTTTTAATGTTTAAAAATGATCGTGAGAAATATATTGAATTTTATAATAGCTTTGGAAAGCAGCTTAAATATGGAGTTTATTCTGACTTTGGAGCTAACAAGGAAGTGCTGCAGGATTTACTGATGTTTTATTCTTCTACGGAGAAAAAGCTTGTAAGCCTTGATGAATATGTTTCACGTATGAAAGAGGATCAAAAGTATATATACTATGCAGCTGGTGAAAACATAGAAAAAATCGAAAAATTACCTCAAACTGAACTGGTTAAAGATAAGAGTTTTGAAATATTATATTTTACTGATGATGTGGATGAATTTGCAATTAAAATGCTTGCAAAATATAAGGAAAAAGAATTTAAATCTGTTTCCAGCAAAGATTTAGGTTTTGATTCCGATGATAAGGAAAGTAAAAAAGAAACTGAGGAAAATAAGCAACTGTTTGATTTTATGAAAGAGGTGTTAAAAGATAAAGTAAAAGAGGTTAGGGCATCCAATAGATTGAAAACTCATCCTGTCTGCCTGGCAAATGATGGGGAAGTGTCTATTGAAATGGAAAAGGTACTTAATATGATGCCAAATAATCAAAACATCAAAGCAGATAAAATTTTGGAAGTGAATACTAACCATGAGATGTTCAAGGCAATTAAAAAGGCATATGCAGAAGATAAAGATAAATTAAAAATGTATTCCAATCTGTTGTATAACCAGGCACTTCTAATTGAAGGACTTCCTGTAGAGGATCCAGTGCAATTTGCAAATGATGTATGTTGTTTAATTAAATAATTTATAATATAAGATTACAAGCTTTGCCTCTATGGCAAAGCTTGTATTTTTATATTTTGTAAATAGTTAAATATTAAGAAATTTGAATTGCAAAGTTGTTAGAATAATCAAATTATAACAATGAATATAACAATTGTCTCACATTTTTAAATTTCTCTAACAAAATACTATAACTGGCACTGTAAGATAAAGGTCTATTTAAGTAGCTTTAAAGAACTATTAATAGAAAAATAGACAATTGGTATGATTATTGCTATATAAAATATTAATAATAACCTAATTGTTTCTATTTATATGAAAACAATTAAATAGTATACTTATTTATAGTAATAAATTTACTTCTGCACAATATACATAATAGTATATTTACTACTAGAAGATTAATTAAAACTTCTTCAGGAAAAATAAGAATATTATTTTTATACTAATTCATAGCAGATATAAATAGGTATACTGGATAAACCCTTGAAAACGATTTATAAAATATCAATTATTTTTTTGAGTTATCAATTTTTAAAGCAGATGAAAAGGGGGTGATGTGAGAATAGAAAAGTATATACAAAAACTTTTACTGAAAAAACATTAAAAAGGAGATTAAAAAAATGATAAAAAAGATTTGTAAATTAATTACTGGATATTTTCCGGTGTGGGTGGTTATCGGTTCAATTTTATCTTTCATATTTCCAGCTCATGTTAAGCCTTTAAGTGCTTATACTGCTTACTATTTGGGAACTGTAATGTTCTGTATGGGTCTTACCATGACAACTGATGATTTTAAACTGGTATTCTCTCGCCCGCTTGATGTACTCTGGGGCGTCGTACCACGTTATCTTATTATGCCTTTTGTTGCATTTACAATATCAAAAGTGTTGCATTTGC
This sequence comes from Clostridium moutaii, assembly GCF_041205085.1. Taxonomy (NCBI): domain Bacteria; kingdom Bacillati; phylum Bacillota; class Clostridia; order Eubacteriales; family Clostridiaceae; genus Clostridium; species Clostridium moutaii. The sequence continues at coordinate 189,746 of NZ_JBGEWD010000006.1, read as the reverse complement.
CAGCTCCTATAGCTGCCGGACTTATTTTAGTTGGATGTTGTCCTAGTGCTGTTGCTTCAAATCTTATGACATTTTTGTCAAAAGGGGATGAGGCACTTTCAATTACTGTTTCAAGTGTAAACACTGTTCTGGCACCTATTCTTACACCAGCAATTTTCTTGATGCTTGCAGGTTCAATGGTTAAGGTAAATGCAGGATCAATGCTTCTTAGTATTGTAAAAAGTGTGGTTGTTCCCGTTTTTCTGGGAGTGTTAATTCGTAGAATTGCGGATAAACCAGTGCAGAAAGTTGTGGAGTTTGTACCTGTAGTATCTACAATTGCACTTATGTTTATTATAACAACAGGTGTTGCTGTTAATGCTGCAAACCTTGCCAGTGTAGCATTTATGGCCTTTTTAGCAGTAGCACTTCATAATGCAACTGGATTATTCCTGGGATATAATGCCGCTCGCAGATTGGGCAAACTCAGCAAACGTAAATCCAAAGCAATTGCATTTGAAATAGGTATGGAAAATTCAGGACTTGCGGTTACTCTGGCTTTAATGAACTTAAATCCTTTAGCTGCTATTCCAGGTGCAATTTTTAGTGCTTGGCATAATGTTACAGGATCTACATTGGCAACTTACTGGGCTAAAAGAGCAGAAAAAGACGATGCTGGTGATGCCAAAGATGCTAAAAATATTGAAACTGAAAATGGTGTAGTTTAGAAAAATTATGTAAGATGGTATTGATAATATAATTTAAAACTGTATGGTATACAAAAAGAAAGATTTGTTGGACTTATATAAAAACTTCAAATAGTACAAAGGGTTTACGCAGCTTATATGAACGATGCGATTTTATGCATAATATAATTTGAAATTTATTCTTATAAGGAGGCTTATTATGCTTGATATAAAAATGCCGGTAATTCATAAAATAGTTACTGAAGAAAGTTGCAGCTGTTTATCAGAAAAAGAAATAATTGAAACAGTTAAAGATGGAATAGACAGGGAACTTGCAGGAAAAGATGTTAAAGGAAAAAAAGTCGGTGTGCTGGCTGGAAGCAGAGGTATACGGGATATTCAGCTGATTATAAAACATGTAATAATTAATTTAAAAGCACATGGAGCTGATGTAGTGGTTCTACCTGCCATGGGAAGCCATGGAGGTGCAACGGCAGAAGGACAGCGTTCAATTCTGGATCATTATGGTATCAACGAAAAGGAACTTGGAGTTCCAATAGTGTCAAACATGGAAGTTGCAACTATTGATCATATTGGTAAACAGCCAGTTTATGTGGATAAAAAGGTACTGGAGCTGGACTATATAGTTCCAGTGAACCGGGTTAAAGCTCATACTGATTTTCATGGTGAACATGAGAGCGGAGTTGTAAAAATGCTGGTTATTGGAATAGGAAAACAAGCTCAGGCAGAAGCAGTACACCAGCATGGTGCCAGCGGGCTTAAAAATCTGATTCCCAAAGTAGCTAAAAAAGTATTGGAACATATTCCATTATTGGCTGCTGTAGCTATTGTTGAAAATAAAAAAGATATGACAGCAGCTGTAGAAGTTTTAAATGCAGGAAATATTTTTGAAAGAGATGCAGAGCTTCTCAAGTATTCAAAAAAATTATTAGCTAAATTGCCCTTAAACAATTTAGATGTTTTAGTAATTAAAGAAATGGGAAAGAATATTTCTGGTGTTGGAATGGATCCAAATGTAATTGGACGTATGAGAATTAATGGTATACCTGATGATAAGGGTACTGCAAGTAGAATTGTCATACTGGATTTGACAGATGAATCCGAAGGAAATGCTCTGGGCATGGGTATTGCCGATGTAACTACACGCAGACTTTATGATAAAGTGGATATTCAAAAAACTTATATGAATACTATAACATCTGGTTTCTTGGAACGTTGTTTTATCCCAGTAGTAGCTCCTACAGATAAAGAGGCAATTCGAATAGGATTACAAACTTGTGGACGGGCTGTAGATCAGGAAACAGCACGTATTATGCTGATAGATAGCACTCTTGAACTTTCACAGGTATATGTATCTTCAGCACTATTGCCTGAAGTTCCACCTGAATATAAAATTTCTGGAACTGATATTACAAAGGTTTTTGATGAAGAAGGAAATTTAGTTTTGTTTTAAAAAAGTATTAATATGTAAAATCATCCCCAAGGATGCTAAAGCGGTTGTTTCAAAATTTTATTTTGAAGCAACCGCTTTAAATATCAGGGCTATCTGTTCATTATGTTATAATTATCAATATATAAATATTATATTATTTGATTTGGAGGAGAAATCAATGAGGATTTTACATACTTCCGATTGGCATCTGGGTAAAAATTTAGAGGGATACAGCCGTATGGATGAACAAGAGGCCTTTCTTGAAGATTTTATAAAAATAGTTCAAAATAACCATATAGACTTGATAATTATTGCAGGAGATATTTATGATAATGCTAATCCGCCGGCCAGGGCTGAAAAATTTTTTTATGATACGTTAAAAAAATTGTCTTCAAATGGAGAAAGAATAACTTTAGTTATAGCAGGGAATCATGATAATCCGGATAGACTGGTGGCAGCAGGGCCTCTGGCAAGGGATCATGGAATTATAATGGTAGGTACACCAAAATCAATAATACCTTGTGGCAATTATGGTAAACATAAGGTTATTAATTCCGGTGAGGGTTTCATTGAGGTTGAAATAAATGGAGAAAAAGCTGTTATTATTACAGTGCCATATCCTAGTGAAAAAAGGTTGAATGAAGTTTTATATGATGAAATGGAGGAGGAAAGAGACAAGGTAAAATCATACAGTGACAGAATTAAAATATTATTTGATAATTTGAGTAAAAATTATAGGGAGGATACTATAAATATTGCGGTTTCTCATCTATTTGCAATGGGAAGTGATGAGGCGGGTTCCGAAAGGAATGTTCAGTTGGGAGGAAGCTTTATTGTAGATGGAAGCTGTTTTCCTGAAAATGCCCAGTACATTGCATTGGGACATATTCATAAACCTCAAATAGTGCCTGGGACTGACGGAAGGGCAAGATATTCAGGTTCACCTATTCAATATAATAAAAAAGAAATTAATTTTAAGAAAAAATGTTTTATTGTAGATGTGAAAGCGGGAGAGGGTTGCAGAGTTGAAGAAGTTGAATTTAAAGTATATAAGCCTATAGAAGTTTGGAAATGCAAAAGTATTGAAGAGGCCATGGAAAAGTGTGATGAAAATAAAGGAAAAAATTGCTGGGTTTATATAGAGGTAACTTCTGATAGATATATAAGAGAAGATGAAATAAAATTCATGAAAACTACAAAAAAAGATATACTGGAGATTGTTCCAAAAATAAAAAACAAGAGCAATGAAAATATAGATGTAAATAGTTTTTCACATAAATCTTTTGAAGAGATTTTCAGGGAATTTTACTTAAAAGAAAGAAAGGTTGAACCTCAGTCAGAGGTAATAGATTTGTTACTATCTATTATTAAGGAGGGAGAAAGCAATGAAACCAATTAACCTTAAAATAAAAGGATTAAATAGTTTTGTGGAAACTCAGGAAATTGATTTTAAAAAATTGACCAGCAGAGGTATATTTGGTATATTTGGGCCTACTGGCAGCGGAAAATCTACTGTACTTGATGGAATTACTTTAGCCTTATATGGTGAAGTAGCAAGAAAAAGCTCTAATTTTATGAACGTAAATTGTAATAGCCTCAATGTAAGCTATGAATTTGAAATATCTGAAAAGAAAATAAAAACCTATAGAGTAGAGAGAGAATTTAGGAGAGAAAATAAAACTGGAAAAGTGAGAAGTAAATCAGCCAGAATAATGGATGTTACTGGTAAATCAGAAGAAGTATTGGAAGAAGGAGCTAAGAATGTAACCGAAAAGTGTGAAGAAATATTGGGCCTTAAGCTGGAGGATTTTACTAGAACTGTGGTACTTCCCCAGGGGAGATTTAGTGAATTTTTAAAATTAGAGGGAAAAGACAGAAGAAATATGCTTGAGAGATTGTTCAGTCTTCAAAGATATGGAGATGATCTATCATTTAAATTGAGTGCAAAAAGTAAAGAAGAAAGGGAAAAGGCCAGTGTGCTGCAGGGCCAACTAAAGGGTTATGAAGGCATTGGGGGAGAAACTTTGGAAGAAAAGTCTAAAGAACTGAAAGGGATAGAAAAACAATATGGCAGATGCAAAATAGAATATAATGTCATGGAACAAAAATTTAATGATGGAAAAGAATTATGGAAACTTCAATTGGAATTAGATGAAAAAGTCAATGAACGCAAGCTATTAAGAGAAAAAGAAGGTCAAGTAAATGAATGTGAAAAAAAGGTTAGGTTGGCTGAAGGAGCATTAAAGGTCAAACCCTATATGGATAACTTTGAAAATACACTTAATCAAATGAAGACTATAAAAAAGGAACTGCTAAATCTAAATAATAAAATAGATGTTATAAGAGAAAATAAAAATAAAATAGAGATAATATTAAATGAAATCAGGGGCAAAAAAGATAAAGAGCTGCCAGAATTAAGGGTAAAACAACAAAAAATTGCCGATGCTGTTGAAGAAGGAATAATATTGAACCAATTACAGCAGAAAAAAAAGTTGTTGAAGAAAGATATTGAATATTTGAAGAAAAATTTACAAAATAAAAATGATGAAATGATAAACAATAAAAATTATATTGAAGAGCTATTGAGTAATGTCAGAAAAAAAGAAGAGACAATGGAAATTTTGAAAATCCCTGAAGAGTATAAAAGAAAAATAAATAAGGGAATGATTATCTTAATTAATTATGAAAATATCACAGACAAAAAAAATGACCTGTGTAAAGATATAGAAAATTGCCGGATGAATATGAAAGAGGCACGTAATGAAGGCGAAATATTATTAGAAAATATTAAAGAAAAGGAAAAGTTATTAGAGGATAATACGAGAAAATTGAATAAACTGCTGGAAATGTGCCCCGGAGATGAAAATACTCTACTTGTTTTTCAGGCTAAATTATCTTCTGCAAAAAGTAAATGGGATAGATATGGGGATTATAAAAATTCCGCAGATAAAAGCAAAAATATTGTTCAAAATTTAAAAAAAGAATTGAAGAATAAGTTTGGTATAAAATCCGATTTGGAACGTGAAATTAAAGAAATAAATGAAAAGGTGGAGAAATTTAAAAAGGATGATTTGGCAAATATTCTAAGAAATACCCTGTCGGAGGGTGATTCATGTCCTGTGTGTGGTTCTGCATATCATCATGTGGAAAGCTTCAATATAATTGACACCAGTAGTTTAGAAAAACTAAAAATTGATTTAAGTCAAAAAGAAAATAAAAGCAGGGAATTAACTGAAGAAATAATAAAGATGGAGACAAATATTTTATCTGAAGAAGAAAATATAAAAGAAAATCAGAAAAGTATTAAAGAATTAGGAGAGGAATTTAAAGGGACTTCAATAAATATTCTCCAGAATGAATTTTATAAGTTAAAATGTAATGTAACCGAATTTAACAACAAAAAAAGCATTCTGGAGGAAAAAATTAAAATTTTAAAAGATGGAAAAACTTCTATGGACATTGATTACAGCAGAGAAATTACTATACAAGATCAAAATAGAGTTCAATTGACAAGATTACAACGAGATTTAAATACAGAGGAAGAAAAACTAAAAATAATGGAAGACCAATTGTCAGCATTAAAAGTTGAATTATCAGTGGAGGATTTTAAGATCAAGTCAAATGAAATAAGTGAAAAAGAAAAAGAAAGAGTTAAGCTGGAAAGTGAAATAAGGAAATTTAGAAATGATTTAGATATAAAACGGAATGAAAAAGAAGAACTTAATAGCAGGATAACAGATTTAAAAGAAAAGTTAAGTGAAAAACAGGCAAAGTTTCAGGAAACAGACAAAAATATATGTGAAAAAGAAAATAGCATAAAAAATAAAGTAGGACAGACAATGGATTTAGAAGATCTTAATAAAGAGCTAGCTGAGTCCATAGAAAGGATAGAAAGTGAATATGCAATAGCAGAAAAAAATAATAAAGAAATAGAGAAGGATTATGATATATATAATAATAAGATAATAGCTGCCCAGAGCAGTTTAGTCAATTTAAATGAAAGAAATTTAAGAGAGGGAAAAAGTCTGGAAAAAGCCCTGAAGGAACAATTATTTAAAGACATAAGTGAAGTTAAAAAGTTTTTTATGAATAGGCTTGAGATGAATAGATTAAAGGAAAAAATACAGGAGTATAAGGATTCCCTTATTAAATTAAATGGCACCATAGAAAACCTCTATAAAAATACAGAAGGTAAAACTTTAACAGAAGGTCAGTGGATCCAAATGCAGCATGATAAAAATGAAAAGAATAATGAGTTAAAGAAATTATATGAAGGCAAAATAAAATTAAATCAAGAAGTAAATTCTATAAATATGAAGTTATCAGAGTTAAAGGTTCTTTTAGAAAAAAAGGAAAAAATGGAACATAAATTAGGGCTTTTAGATGATCTGGAAAAATTATTTAAAGGTAAAAAATTTGTGGAGTTTGTGGCTGGAAATCAATTGAAATATATATCTCTGGAAGCAGATAAAAAACTGAGGGAAATTACCTGTGAAAATTATGGATTAGAAGTTGATGCGGATGGAAGATTTTTTATTAGAGATTATAAAAATGGTGGTAAAGAAAGGGACGCTTCCACATTGTCAGGAGGTGAAACTTTTGTAACATCTTTAGCTTTGGCATTGGCTTTATCTGCTCAAATACAGTTAAAGGGTACAGCACCTTTGGAACTGTTTTTCTTAGATGAAGGTTTTGGTACTCTAGATGATAATTTACTTGAAATAGTTATGGATTCCCTGGAAAAAATTCATAATGACAAATTATCAATAGGGATAATAAGCCATTTGGAAGTTATCAAAGAAAGAATGCCTGTAAAACTTGTAGTATCTCCGGCTGAGGCTGGAATGGGAGGAAGCAAGGTGAAAATAGAAATAAATTAACTGAGGGGATATTGTTATTTATATATGATTTATTATATTATTGTAAATGTAATATAGTAAATATTGAATGGAGGGGAATGCATTATGAATAGTATAAAAAATATAACTGCCATAGGATTGGGGGCTATTGGCTGTGCATATAATAGTAAATTATATGATTTGAATCCAGCAGGATTAAAAGTCATAGCAGGTGGAGAAAGGGCTGAAAGATATAGAAAGAATGGATTTATAATAAATGGCAAAAGATATGACTTTACATATATAGATCCGGAGGAAAAAACCGAACCAGCAGATTTGGTTGTTGTTTCGGTAAAGGCAAATCAACTTTATCAAACTATTGAGGATATGAAAAATCAAGTAGGGGAAAATACAATTATAATATCTCTTATGAATGGAATTACCAGTGAGGAGATAATAGGTGAAAAATACGGAATGGATAAAATGCTTTATGCCCTATGCATTGCTATTGACGGGAACCGCAGAGAAAATATTGTTAATTTTTCCAGCTATGGGAATATAATTTTTGGTGAAAAAATAAATAAAACTTATTCGGAAAAAGTGCAAAGGGTAAAAGAGCTTTTTGATAGAGCGAAAATACCCTATAATATTCCAGAAAATATGATGCGTTCACTATGGTATAAATTTATGGTAAATGTAGGGATAAATCAAACTTCAGCAATACTCAGAGGGACATATGGAATATTTCAAACCGTGAAAGAGGCAAGGGAACTAATGGAATCAGCTATGTGGGAAGTTGTAAGATTATCTCAAAAAATTGGAATTGACCTGAATGAAGATGACATTAAAAATTGGAATAAAGTGTTGAAGACCATGCCCTATGACAGCAATACCTCAATGTGTCAGGATGTGGAATATGGCAGAAAGACTGAAGTAGACATATTTGCAGGAACTGTATGTGAGTTGGGAGAAAAATATGGAATAGATACTCCGGTAAATAAGACACTTTTAGATATAATAAAGGTAATAGAATCAAATAACGCTTTAAAAATATAGTTTTTATGGGTTCACAGGAGAAAATCAAATGGAAGAGGATTATAAGAATCTCAAGGTTGCAGAAAAAGGAGCTAGAGTAAGTGTTATAGCCTATATATTTCTATCAGTATTAAAACTTAGTATGGGATACTTTTTTCATTCCAAGGCACTTTTTGCAGATGGTATTAATAATTCCACGGACATAATTGCATCATCTGCCATTATTATAGGACTCAAAATATCCAGGAAGCCTGCTGATGAGGACCATGCCTACGGACATTTAAGAGCTCAGACTATAGCAACTCTGGTTGCTTCTTTAATAATGATAGCTGTTGGAGCCGATGTTTTTTATAATGCAATATGTTCTACCATATTTTTTAAAGCCAAGGCACCGGATATGATATCGGCAGTAGTTTCTATTTTTTGTACCATATTGATATATATAGTATACAGGTATAATAAAGGTATAGCAATTAGAATTAAAAGTTCATCTCTTATGGCTGCTGCAAAAGATAATCTTTCAGATGCATGGGTTAGTATTGGAACTGCCTGTGGAATTATAGCTTCACGATTTGGTTTGCCCTGGATAGATCCACTGGCAGCAGTAATAGTGGGAATCTTAATAATTAACACAGGCATAGGAATTTTTAAGGATTCCGCCCACAATTTAACTGATGGATTTGACAGCAAACAACTGGATATTATAGTGGGAAAAATAAAACAAGTTCCAGGAGTTAATAGTGTTAAAGATATAAAAGCAAGAGTACACGGTAATAATATTTTACTTGACATTGTCATAGGTGTAAGCTTTAAATTGACTGTATTGGAAAGTCATATGATTACAGAGAAAATAGAAAATATGTTAAATGAGGAATTTAAAATTAAATATGCAATTATACATGTAGAACCAGATTTGAAATAGAATATATTAAATATTTCCATTGTGATATAATTATTAATAGAATACTAAGATATAATTGAATTTATGGAGGTAATATTAAATGGAGAAGATTTCTAGCTTTACAGTGAATCATTTGAAATTAAAACCGGGTGTTTATGTTTCAAGGAAGGATAAATTTGGAGATGTGATTTTAACTACATTTGATATAAGAATGACAAGTCCTAATGATGAACCTGTTATGAATACTGCTGAAGTTCATACCGTTGAACACTTGGGTGCCACTTTTTTGAGAAACCATAGTGTCTATGGAGCTAAGACCGTATATTTTGGGCCTATGGGATGCAGGACAGGCTTTTATTTGATTTTGCAGGGCGATTATAAATCCAGGGATATTGTGGATTTGCTAGTGGAAATGTATAAGTTTATTTCAAATTTTGAAGGGGATATACCGGGTGCTGCAGCAAAAGATTGTGGAAATTATTTGGATATGAATCTTCCTATGGCAAAATATTGGGCCCATAAATTTCTCAGGGAGGTTTTGACAGGTATTTCGGATGAAAGATTGAATTATCCAAATTAATTTGGAATAATTAATAAAAGTCGCTTTAATCATATTTTATGATGAAAGTGACTTTTTAATCTTATATTAAGCTGAACGAAAATTCATTTTGAAAATAAGCAAGTATAAGATATTGACAAGCAGTAGTCGTTTACAATAAAATAATTAGTGTAATCATATTACACAAGTTTGATTTTGCGTTGTCTATTTTATAGGGGGAATATAAATATGCTGCAATTTTTAGATATGGAAGAAGCAATAAAAAAATATGTTAAAAATGGATCAACTATTATGATCGGGGGATTTCTCGGAAGCAATACACCATTAATGGCTGTTGATAAATTGGTAAAACTTAATATAAGGGATTTGACACTTATATGTTCAACAAATTCTTTTCCAGGAGGAGGATTTGATATAGGACTGTTGTTTGATCATGGGCTTGTAAAAAAGTTTATAGGTTCTCATATAGGAACTAACCCTACTGCTGTAAAACAATATGTGGATAATAAAATAGAAGTGGAGTATTGTCCTATGGGCAGCTTAATTGAGAAGATAAGATGTGCTGCTGCTGGATTAGGTGGAGTGCTGACACCTACAGGAGTGGGAACTTTGATGGAAAAAGGTAAAAAGAAGATAGAAGTGGATGGCAGGGAATACTTATTGGAAACTCCTTTAAAGGCAGATGTAGCTATAATAAAAGCTCAAAAGGCAGACAAAATGGGAAATCTTGTTTATAGTGGTGCGCCTACTGCCAGTCCACTAATGGCAGCAGCTGCAGATATTACTATTGTGGAAGTTGAAGAAATAGTTGAAGCCGGTGAAATTAAACCGGAGATGGTTCAAACGCCGGGAATTTTTAATGATGCAATATGTGTAGGATACAGTTATGAGCAATATCAGAGTAAGATGAGAAAAGTATGGAGTAGATTACAATAACCTACGTGTAATTGGATGACTTAAAAGTGGAGGGAATTTCAAATGAGTATAAAAAATAGGATAGCAAAAAGAGCTGCCAGAGAATTAAAGGATGGAATGGTAGTAAACCTTGGATTTGGTATTCCAACTTTAGCAGCAAACCATATTGACAAGGAAATAAATGTTATTTTACAGTCCGAAAACGGGGTATTGAACTTTGGAACAAATGTAAAAAAAAATGAAGACAATCCCTTTTTTTGTGGAGCTAGTGGAGGACCAATAACTGCATTGCCCGGTTGTTCTATTGTTAATTTGGATACGGCTTTTTTGATTTTAAGAGGTGGACATGTAGATATAACTATACTAGGTGCTTTAGAGGTGGATTCGGAGGGAAGTATAGCCAATTGGGCAGTTCCATATGGAGATGATAAATATGTACCTGGAATGGGAGGAGCTATGGACATACTGGTAGGCACTAAAAAAGTGGTGGTCGCCATGATCCACAAAGCAAAAGATGGTTCTCCTAAGATAAAGAAAGAATGTTCCTTACCTATTTCAGCAGTCAGAGCAGTGGATTTAATTATTACTGATGAGGCCGTAATAAAGGTTACAGATGAAGGACTGCTTTTGGAAGAAATAGCACAGGGGATTACCATAGATGAAGTTATTAAAGATACTGAACCAGAACTTATAATATCAGAGAATTTAAAGGTCAGTGATATTTTATAATATATAAATTTGATATGCAGGAGGTGTATGTGATTGAGTAAAAATTTTTGTACATTATTGAACTGTATGGACGGAAGGACGCAATTACCTGCGATAAATTGGATAAGAAGCAATTTTGATGTTGAATATGTGGATATAATATCAGAACCAGGAATTGACAAAGTGATTAGTTTTCAAAATGAAGATTTTATGAATTCATTATATAAAAAGATGAATATATCTTTAAATTCACACGGCTCAAGTATGGTATTCATAGCAGGGCATTATGATTGTGCTGCAAATAAAGTGGATAAATTTCAACATGTGGATCAGATAAAAAGATCTGTAGATATAATAAGGAAACTATATAAAAATATTGTTGTTATAGGGCTGTGGATAAATGAAAATTTTCAGGTGGAAAAAGTATGTTGAAGTTATCTAAAATAATACTTGATTAAATTAGATTTATGTAGTATTATTAATTTATTAAAAATTGCAATGATAAGAAGAGTAAATTACAGGATGCTATTTAGAGAAAATTTCCATTGGGTGCAAGGAAATTTTAGCGGAGAGTAATTGAAGTGCATCTTGGAGCACTGAATTGAATTGAAGTAGATTTCAGCGGATACAACCGTTAAAATGTTGAGGTATGATTGTACCAATAAGAGTTTTATTTTATTTATCGTATTTTGTTTGTTATTTTTACGATTATATTATTAAACAGAGTGGAACCGCGGAAGTAACCTTCTGCCTCTGTAAAGAGGCAGAAGGTTTTTTATTTTTCAAAATTCCGGAATTTGAAAAATAATAAATAAATTTAAAAAGTATTAAATGGAGGAATCTTATATGAAAGTTTTTGATGATATTAAAGAAATGATAGGAGAAACACCTATATTAAAAATAAATAGATTTGATTTAAAAGATGGAGTCAATATATATGCCAAGCTTGAAAATTTTAATCCAGGAGGTAGTGTAAAGGATAGAATTGGCGATTATATGATAAAGCAGGCTGAAAAAAGGGGAAAATTAAAGCAGGGATATACAATAATAGAGGCTACAGCGGGAAATACTGGGCTTGGAATTGCACTAGGAGCATTAAATAGAGGATATAAGGTAATATTTGCAGTTCCAGAAAAGTTTTCAATAGAAAAACAGGTGCTTATGAGAGCACTTGGGGCAGAAATAGTTCATACTCCTGAGGAAAGTGGAATGAGAGGAGCTATAGAAAAATCCAAGGAACTTTTAAATGAAATACCCAATTCCATATCATTGGGGCAATTTGAAAATGAAGATAATCCCAAGGCCCATTATATTACAACAGGTCCTGAAATATATGAACAGCTGAAGGGTAAAATAGATTATTTTGTTGCCGGGGCCGGTAGCGGGGGAACTTTTACGGGTATAGCAAAATATTTAAAGGAAAAGAATAGTAATATAAAAGCTATACTGGCTGATCCGGATGGTTCTACTCTTGGTGGAGGCACTGAAGAACACGGCTATGCTATTGAAGGTATAGGAAATGATTTTTTGCCTGACACTATGGATTTAAACTTAGTGGATAAAGTTATAAAAGTGAATGATGATGAAGCTTTTTCCTCAGTTAGGGAACTTGCCAGAAGAGAGGGATTAATAGTAGGATCTTCTTCAGGAGCAGCTCTTTCTGCAGCATTAAAACTGGCTGAAACTATAGATAGAGGTAATATAGTTACTGTATTTCCAGACAGGGGAGACAGATATTTCAGCAAAAATTTATATGATTAAGAAGTGATTGCCGGATAATCCTGGCAATATTGAAATTATTATTTTAATATGTATTGACAAGAGAGTTAAAAAATTATATATTAAATATAATTAGTTTATAAAGTTCGTAAATTAAAATATAAAATTTCTTATCAAGAGAGGCGGAGGGACTGGCCCTATGATGCCCGGCAACCTGGTTATGTATTATATAACCAACGGTGCTAAATCCAACAGGTAAAAACCTGAAAGATGAGAAACAGAGGAAATGTAACTTCCTGCGGTTTCTCAGCAGGAAGTTTTTTATTTTGATTCCAAATTTAAAATTGAATATGATAGTTCTTATCAAGAGCGGTGGAGGGACTGGCCCTATGATACCCGGCAACCTGATTATGTATTACACAATCAATGGTGCTAATTCCAGCAGGTGAATCCTGAAAGATGAGAAACATAAAAATATAACTTCCTATGTTTTCTCAAGTAGGGAGTTTTTATATTAGTTTTTTATGGAGGTATGAAATGAGCAAAAATTTAGAACAACAGCCATTAAAAAAGGATTTGAAGAATCGTCATATACAGATGATTGCTATTGGCGGTGCTAAGGGTGGCTCTTTATGTTATACCAGTATGGGTACTGGCGCTTGTAATTTTATATCAGTTGTTTTGCAATAAAGAGGTAAAATTCTCTTAAAAAATTTTATTGCAAGTTTATATTTTAAACCTAAGTAGTATATAAAAAATATTTAAATAAATTGGAGTGATAAAAATGAGTAAATTATTTACATCGGAATCAGTAACAGAAGGACATCCTGATAAGATTTGCGACCAAATATCTGATGCAGTTCTGGATGCAGTTATTGAACAGGATAAATATGGAAGAGTAGCTTGCGAAACAGTTGTAAATACTGGATTAGTGCTTTTAGTTGGAGAGATATCAACTAAAGCTTATGTGGATATACCTAAAATAGTTAGAAAAACTATCAGCGATATAGGGTACAACAATTCTAGGTTTGGGTTTGATGCTAGCAACTGTGCTGTTATAACCTCTATAGATGAGCAATCTTCAGATATTGCCTTGGGGGTAAATGAATCTCTGGAGGCCAAGCGAGGGGAGAAAGATACTATTGAGGCAATTGGTGCGGGAGATCAGGGAATGGTGTTTGGATTTGCCACCAATGAGACTCCAGAGTATTTGCCACTTCCCATATCATTGGCTCATAAACTTTCAAGGAAGCTTGCTGAGGTAAGAAAAAATGGAATTATTCCTTATCTGGGACCGGATGGAAAAACTCAGGTTACGGTAGAATATGAAGCTGAAAAGCCTATAAGGGTGGATACAGTTTTGATATCATCCCAGCATGAAGAAGGGATAGGACATGAACAAATTGAAAAGGACATAATAGATGAGGTCATAAAAAAAGTGATACCTGAAAAATTTATAGATTTTAATACAAAATATATTGTGAATCCTACAGGAAGATTTGTAAAAGGAGGTCCAGAGGCTGATTCAGGACTTACAGGAAGAAAAATAATAGTTGATACCTATGGTGGATACGGAAGGCATGGGGGAGGAGCTTTTTCAGGAAAAGATCCTACGAAAGTTGACAGATCAGGAGCATATGCAGCAAGATGGATAGCAAAAAATTTAGTGGCCGCAGGTGTGGCAGACAAAATAGAAGTTGAAATTGCCTATGCAATAGGTGTGGCAAGACCGGTATCTATAAGTGTGGATACCTTTGGTACGGAGAAAATTATTGAAGAGAAAATAATAGAAATTATAAATAAGCTGTTTGATTTAAGACCAGCAGCTATCATAAGAGATTTGGATTTGAGAAGGCCTATATACAAGAAAACAGCGGCTTATGGACATTTTGGAAGAACCGATATAGATTTGCCCTGGGAGAAACTTGATAAGGTTGATGAAATAAAGGAAAAGTTGTTTGACACTGTTTTGTACTATTAAAATAAAAAATTCTATGTTTTTAAATATAGTTTACCAGAAATACTGGAGGCTAGATAAGTTGAAAATAAGCTTATCTAGCCTTTTTATTTAAAGTTATAAGAGAGAGGAGATAATAAATATGCCTGTTAATTTTGCAAAAAGTATTGAAGAGAGGACATTAGAACATCCATGTTATAATTGCGCCGCCCATAAATATGCCAGAATGCACATACCTGTAGCTCCGAAATGCAATGTCAGTTGCAATTTTTGTAATAGAAAATATGATTGTGTAAATGAATCAAGACCTGGTGTGACAAGTGGAATTCTAACCCCCGAGGAAGCCCGAGATAAATTTAAGGTAGTAAAAGATAGAGTAAAAAATTTGACGGTAGTGGGTATAGCGGGACCGGGGGATCCACTTGCAAATTTTGAAGAGACAAAAAAATCCATAGAATTAATAAAAAAAGAGTG
Organism: Clostridium moutaii; assembly: GCF_041205085.1. Classification (NCBI taxonomy): domain Bacteria; kingdom Bacillati; phylum Bacillota; class Clostridia; order Eubacteriales; family Clostridiaceae; genus Clostridium; species Clostridium moutaii. Next base: position 174,522 of record NZ_JBGEWD010000006.1, on the reverse strand, counting down.
TAGGGATATTACATTCTGTCTTTCTACCAATGGATTAATGCTCCCTGTCTATGCTGATGAAATAATAAAGCTGGGGATTACCCATGTTACTGTAACAATAAATGCCGTTGATCCTAAAATAAGCGGTAAGATCTATAAATTTGTCAATTATCAGGGAAAGACTTTTGTAGGGGAGGAAGCAGGGAAGATACTGCTGAATAATCAATTATCAGGACTAAAATATATTGCTGGAAAAGGTATTGTGACAAAGGTTAATATTGTGATGATAAAGGGAATTAATGATACCCATATCCCTGAAATAGTGAAAAAGGTTAAAGAATGTGGTGCCTATATGACCAATATAATGCCTCTCATACCTGTAAAGGGAAGTGTATTTGAAAACAGGGATACTGTAAATGAATCTGAATTGAAGGACATGAGAGAAAAATGCGAACCCCATTTAAAACAGATGTATCATTGCAGGCAGTGCAGGGCGGATGCCATAGGAAACCTGAATAAAGATGTATCAGCTCAGTTCAGGGATTACAGGAAGAATATAATTTCTCTTGAAAAGCCTGAGAAAATCCATATAGATGATAAGGAGAACAGGGACTATAGATTTGCCGTGGCCAGCAGCTCAGGAGATTATATAGATGAACATTTTGGACATGTATCCCAGCTGTATATATATGATGTACTAAAAGAGAATATTAAATTTCATGAGAAAAGAAATGTTGAGATATATTGTAAAGGTCCACAGGAATGTACTGGGCATGATGATAGAATATCCGGTATTATAAAATGTGTGGAGGATTGTGATGGAGTACTTGTATTGCGCATTGGCTTTGAACCTGTAATCAAGCTTCGTGAAAAAGGGATAAAGGTGTTTCAGATGTACAGCACCATAGAAGAGGGAATAGAAAAGGCAGTGGAATTGATGAAGTAGAAAAAAAATAAAAAAATTAATTTTATTTCTTGACAATATATATATTATTTGGTATAGTAAGTAACATAATCAAATAATTTGAATAAAATTCTTATCAAGAGAGACGGAGGGACTGGCCCTATGATGTCCGGCAACCTAAATTTATTTAACGGTGCCAATTCCAGCAGATTATATATCTGAAAGATGAGAGACAAAGATTACTTTCTTGTGTTCTATCTTTACAGGGAAGTTTTTTATTTTATATAGGTTTTTTCGCAGAATTACAAAAAGTTGACTAGAAACACTAGAGACTTATTTCTTGTAGAGATAAGTTTCTGGTGTTTTTTGTATTTTGCTTTCGGATATTTTATAAAAACTCAATATTCAGACAAAAAAGGAGAATGGTAATCAATGAATATAGAGAATAAAGGTTATGTGGAAAATAAAGTACATGAGAAGCATGCAGGCAAAGTATTAATTAGGACTTTCAGAAAAAGTATAGCTATTATTTTATTCTTGGTTTTCTGGCAGGTGGCACCTATACTTGGAATAGTCGACCATCAATTTATACCTACCTTTACGGAAACAGTAGGTACAATTGTGAGTCTTATAATAAAACATGAAATGTTTATTCATATTAGGGTCAGTCTTATGAGGGCTGCAGTGGGATTTTTACTTGCCGGAGTTGTGGCTGTACCTTTGGGATTTTTGCTTGCCGGAGGTTTTAAAAAGTTAGAAGAGTATTTAGATCCACTGCTTCAAATTTTGGCTCAGGTCAATCCTTTTTCGCTATTTCCTGTTTTTATTTTATTATTTGGAATTGGAGAAGTGGCTAAAATATCTATAATATTTTGGGTATCCATATGGCCTATATTGTTCAGTACCATAACTGGAGTAAAAACTATTGACCCGCTGCTTATTAAAGCAGCCCAGGCAATGGGTACATCTAAAATAAAACTGTTTTATAAGGTTGTTTTACCAGGTGCTGCACCGAGTATATTTTCAGGACTTAGGATGGGATCCGGGAATGCATTCTTAATGCTTATTGCAGCAGAGATGATAGGAGCAAGTGCAGGATTGGGGTGGATGGTATTGAACTCAGAAGTTAATTTCCAAATTAACAGGTTATTTGCTGCAGCACTTACAATTGCTGTTTTAGGAATACTTATAAACAAACTCATAGGTTTTGCAGAAAAAAAGGTTGTTGTATGGAAACAAGATTCTTTTGTATCTTGAAGATATTGAATATTTTAAGGGGGATTAAATGTGAAAAGTAAAAAATTAATTTCAACAGTGGTTTCAATGGCTTTGGCAGCATCAATTTTTTCCGGATGCGGAGGAAGTAAGCAAGCTTCAGCTGGAAAAAATGGAGAGCTTCAGGTTCTTAAAACCTGGAGCAGAAAAGATTGCACAGCTGCACCTATTATAGTAGCGGATAAATTGGGGTATTTTAAAGAACAGGGTTTAAAAATACAGTATACAGGTGATACTCAACCGGCGCAGCGTCTTCCATCAGTATTAAATGGGAATAATGATTTTGGGGATGCCCATCCTAATAATCTGGCCATTGCATCTGAAGGAGGGGCAAAAGTAAAAGGTGTAACAAGATCTATTGTTGAACCGCCAGATAGTGTAACCGATACCCACCTTCAACATATGTGGTGGATAAGCAATAAAAATGGACCTATAAAAACACTGGCAGATATCAACAAATATCCAGGAAAGGTTAAGGTGGGAACAAACTCTAGAAATTCTTGTGTAGATTTTTTATCAGATATATTATTTGCTAAAAACAATATATCTTTAGACAAAATTGAATGGGTTCAGATGCCGGATATAGAACAGGTTTTGTCATTAAAGAAAGAACTTATTCAAATTGCTGTAGTTCATCCTCCTTTTTATAAATCTATTGAAGACAGTGGTATAGGAAATATATTAACTACAAGCAGGCCTATAGCTGGTGAGAATGGAGGAACTTATCTCTATTATTTCTCAGATAAATTTATAAAACAGCATCCAGATGAAGTTGCAAAATTTGTAGTGGCGATTAAAAAAGCAGAAAGATATATCAACAAGAGTGTACCTGATGAAAAAGAACGTGCCAAGGTCAATAAGTGGGTGGCAGATGCCATAGGAGTACCTGTAAGCGCCAATCACTATTATGCAGATGACGGAGTTATAAAAGATAAGGATATACAGCAGTGGATAGATGGCAGTAAAACAAGCGGGGCACTTCCTGAAAATGCAAAGGTAAAGGTTAGCGATATAGTGACTCATCAATTTGACAAATATGGCAATTTGGGATCGCAGCCCAATTATATAGTCAAAGAATAATATGAATATGATAAAAATCTATGGGAGGGGAGTTTTAAATGAAAAAAGTAGTGGAAAAATCTAAACAGGAAAGTGTAAATATAAAGGATAGGCAATATAAAATTGTAATTGATAATGTAAGAAAATCTTATAATATAAAATCACAAAATCGCCAGAAAGATGAAGAGTTTTTAGCACTTGATAATTTTAGCCTAAAGGTAAAAAAAGGAGAATTTATTACAGTGGTAGGTCCAAGCGGCTGCGGAAAATCTACCTTTTTGGATATCCTGGCAGGATTGTCAAGACCTACGTCAGGAAAGGTTTATATAGATGGGAAGTTGATTACGGGACCTGCCCTGGACAGAGGAATTATCCTGCAGGGTTATGCACTGTTCCCATGGAGAACTGTAGAGAAAAATATTGAGTTCGGGCTTGAAATAAAAGGCATGACAAAAGATTTAAAACAGCAGATAAGTAAAAAATTTATAGACCTGGTAGGACTGAATGGATTTGAAAACAGATATCCCCATGAGCTTTCAGGAGGAATGAAGCAAAGAGTTGCAATTGCAAGGGCACTGGCCTATGATCCGGAAGTCTTGCTTATGGATGAGCCTTTTGCGGCAGTAGATGCCCAGACAAGAGAGTCTCTTCAGGAAGAATTGCTGAATATATGGGAGAAGACCAACAAAACTATTGTGTTCATTACCCATAGTATTGAAGAGGCGGTATTTTTAGCCGATAGGGTGGTAGTGATGTCAACTAACCCGGGTAGAATTAAGGAAATTATAAATATAAAACTTCCAAGACCTAGAATTAACGCTCAAATCAGAACTTCTCAGGAATTTAATTCCAATAGAAATAGAATATGGGAGCTACTTCATGGAGATACTGATAAAATTCAGGTAGAAGCTTCTGTATAATAATTTTAAATTGTAGGAAGTGTTACAAAATGCAAAAGGAAATAGATATAGGCTATAAATATTTTGAATATTATGGATTGAAATATTGTGGAGTGATATTGATATTGGTTTTGTGGCAGGTCCTGCCTGAAATTGGAGTCTTGGATCCACAGTTTGTACCTCCATTTTCCAAAGTCCTGGGTCAATTATATGAGTTATGGATTAATAATGGATTATTGATTCATATTATAGTAAGTCTCTGGAGGGTGATTATAGGACTTCTCATAGCAATTGTGATTGCAGTGCCCCTTGGATTTTTACTTGGAGGATGGTTTACTTATATTGCAGATATTTTAGATCCGCTTTTTAGAATACTTTCACAGGTAAATCCATTTTCACTTATGCCTATATTTATTTTATTCTTTGGCATAGGAGAAGCTGCAAAGTTGTCAGTAGTTGCATGGGTTTGTATGTGGCCTCTTTTGTATAATACTATATCAGGGGCCAGGAGAGTAGATCCTGTTTTAATAAAAACTGCTTTATCCATGAATGTGTCTAAATTTCAGATGTTAAAAAAGGTAATGATACCAGCAGCAGGTTCAGCTGTATTTCTAGGGCTTAGAGTAGGGGTTGAAATGTCATTTTTTATGCTTATAGCAGCCGAAATGATAGGTGCCACTGCAGGTGTAGGATGGCTTTTTCATAATTCTGCTATGAATAATCAGATACCTAGAATGTATGCTGCTGGTGTATGCATTATAATTCTGGGGATAGCTTTAAATAGATTTTTAATATATATTCAAAATAAATTGTTTTCATGGAAGGAATCCTCACATATTTTCAGTTTTACAAAATGGAAAAAGACTATAACCAAGTTTAATGGAATTCAAGTGACTGGTATAGCTGTATTTATGGCTGTAGTTATCGGAGTGGGAAGTTATATGGCACATGTGTCTAAAATTGCAGGTACTGACAGCGGCGTTCATATGTATCATATGCATATGAATGAAAACAAAGATGTCAATGTTAAATATGATAAAGGTGAAAATCAACATAAGGATATGAAAATGGACAAAGATATGAATAAATAAAGTTGTTCGGGTGGGGGGGCTAATGAAATTCAGTAAAGATACTTTTTATAAATTTTTGGTGATATTTATATTTATTGCAATATGGGAAATTGTAAGTAGGCTGGGAATAGTAAATCCATTATTTATCCCACCATTTACAAGTGTGATTTTAACTTTAAAGGATATGTTTATATCGGGAAATCTTATTGTAAGTATAGCGATAAGTGTTGAAAGAGCATTGGTGGGGTTTGTAATCTCAATTATAGTTGGAATATCTCTTGGCTTTTTACTTGGAGGATGGTTCTCAAAATTGGATTTAATGGCAGAACCTGTTATAGAAATTTTTTCTCAAGTGAATCCATTTATATTGTTTCATGTTCTCATTTTGTTCTCAGGTATTGGTGAGATCCCTAAAATAGCAATAATTGCATGGACATGTACCTGGCCTATAATGTTTAATACCATATATGGTATTAGACATATTGATTCTTTAATAGCAAAAGCTGCCAGGGGATTTGGCCTTGGAAGATGGAAATTTTTTTATAAAGTAGTTATGCCCTCAATTTTGCCTTCAGTTTTTGTGGGAATTAGAATTAGTGGTGGATATTCATTTTTTATGCTTGTAGCTGCAGAAATGATGGGTGCCAGTTCAGGATTAGGATGGCTTATTTTAAATAACCAGGAAAATTATGCCATAAAAAATATATTTGCCATTGCCATTATCATAGCTTTTCTCGGACTATTAATGGATACTATAATAAAATTTATTCAAAATAAATTTGTAATTCATAGAAATGAGGAAATGTTCAATGGTGTAAATTTAAATATGTAAATACTTTTATAAGATAATGGGAGGTTTTAATTTATGAAATTTGATTTAAATACTTCTGTGGTAAAAACTCGTGAAGAACGTCTTGGTACTATTATTGGCTGGAAAACAGGAAAAGCTTCCGAGCTCTCCAAGGATTCTTCATATACCTGTGCGGGCTGCAGGGGAAATGGTGGAAAAAGGCTTTGCGAAACCATAGGACCATTTACTCAAGGTTCAGGATGCAGTGAGCAGATGGTGGAGTGTCAGGCCGGAAATATAAGAGATGCAGTTTTGATTCAACATTCACCTATAGGCTGCGGTACAGGGCAAGCAGCCTATAATTCCATATACAGAAATGGACTGGCAATCAGAAATCTGCCAGTGGAAAATATTAAAATAATTAATACCAATATAAAAGAGACAGATATGGTGTTTGGAGCTCTTGGAAAATTGGAACAATCCATAAGAGATGCCTGGAACAGACATCATCCCAGAGCAATTTTTATTGCAACTTCCTGTGCCACAGGAATTATTGGAGAAGATATAGATAGTGTGGCCGGCAAAATGCAGGAAGAGCTTAAAATACCGGTTATTCCCATGTACTGTGAGGGATTTAGATCCAAACACTGGAGCACGGGATTTGATGCTACCCAGCATGGAATACTGAGGCAGCTGGTACGTAAAAATCCAAAGAAACAGGAAGATCTTGTCAATGTAATAAATTTATGGGGAAGTGATGTATTTACACCAATACTTGCAGAACTGGGACTCAGGGTCAATTATATAGTGGATTTGGCAAAGGTGGAAGATCTGGAACAGCTTTCAGAAGCTGCAGCTACCGTGGGATTTTGTTATACTCTGTCTTCTTATTTAGCTGCTGGCCTTGAGGAACAATTTGGGGTTCCCGAAATTAAAGCTCCACAGCCCTATGGTATAGCAGGAACAGATGCCTGGATAAGAGAACTTGCAAGAGTTACCCACAGAGAAGAAAAAGCAGAGGCATATATAGAAAGAGAACATAAGAAAATAGCTCCAAGACTTGCCGAGCTTAGAAAACTTCTTAAAGGAAAAAGAGGCTATGTGGCCACAGGTTCTGCATATTCACATGGACTCATTGCGGTGCTTAAAGAACTAGGTGTGGAAGTGGATGGTTCACTGGTTTTCCATCATGATCCAATATATGATAGTAACGATCCAAATAAAGATTCATTGAAATTCTTAGTAGATAATTATGGGGATGTACCAAACTTTACAGTAAGTAACAGACAACAGTATCAGTTTTATATACTGCTTAAAAATGTAAAACCTGATTTCATTCTTATAAGACATGCAGGTCTTGCACCATTGGCTTCCAGAATGGGTATACCTTCGGCACCACTTGGAGATGAACATCATGCAATAGGTTATGAGGGAATTTTAAATTTAGGTGAAACTATTTTGGATATACTCGCCCATAGAAAATTTCATAAAGATTTGAAGGAGCATATTAAACTTCCTTATACAAAATGGTGGCTTGCTCAGAAAAGCCCTTATGTACTTAAAAGAAAAAAACTTGTAAAGGTATAGTAAGGTTTAGAAATGGGCAGAAGATGTTTCAATTGTTGAGTAAATGTTTTATTGAATTGAAAAGAGGGTATGATTTATGAAACTTGATTTGGATACTTCTGTGGTGAAAACCAGAGAGGAACGTCTTGGAACAATAATAGGCTGGAAGACGGGAAGAGCTTCTGAACTTTCAAGAGATTCTGTGTACACTTGCTCCGGGTGTAAAAGTAATGGAGGTAAAAGACTTTGTGAAAATATAGGACCTTTTACACAAGGATCTAGCTGCAGCGAAAGAATGGTGGAATGTCAAGCCGGCGAGGTCAGGGATGCAATTCTCATTCAACATGCTCCAATAGGCTGCGGTACAAGTCAGATTGCATGTAATTCTATATATAGAAATGGTCTCAAAAACAGGAAATTGCCTATAGAGAACATGAAAGTGATAAATACCAATATAAAAGAAACGGATATGGTATTTGGAGCTGATAAAAAATTGGAACGATCTATAGAAGATGCCTGGGAGAGACATCATCCCAAGGCAATCTTCATTGCAACGTCTTGTGCCACAGGAATTATTGGAGAAGATATAGACAGTGTAGCCATGAAGATGCAGAAAAAGTTTAAAATACCAGTTATTCCAATGTACTGCGAGGGATTTAGATCCAAGCACTGGAGCACAGGTTTTGATGCGGTCCAGCATGGAATATTGAGACAGATAGTGCGAAAAAATCCCAGAAAAAAGCAGAAAGATCTGGTGAATGTAATAAATCTATGGGGAAGTGATGTTTTCACGCCTATATTATCAAAGCTCGGGCTAAGGGTCAACTATGTTGTGGACATGGCTACGGTAAGTGATCTGGAACAGCTTTCAGAGGCTGCGGCCACAGTTTCCTTTTGCCATACACTGTCTTCTTACCTGGCAGCAGGTCTAGAACAGCAGTTTGGAGTTCCTGAAGTTAAAGCTCCGCAGCCTTATGGCATAGCAGGGACAGACGCCTGGATAAGAGAAATAGGCAGAGTGACCCACAGGGAAGAAAAAGCAGAAATATATATAGAAGAAGAACACAGAAGAATAGCTGCTGAAATTGAAAAGCTTAGAAAGTCCCTAAAGGGTAAAAGAGGTTATGCAGCTACAGGTTCCGCATATTCCCACGGACTCATTGCAGTGCTTAAAGAACTGGGTGTGGAAGTGGATGGTTCACTGGTATTCCATCATGATCCTTCCTATGACAACAACGATCCTAAAAAGGATTCCCTTAAATTTGTAGTAGATAACTATGGTGATGTACCAAACTTCAGCGTGAGCAACAGACAGCAGTATCAATTTTATAGTCTGCTTAAAAATGTGAGTCCTGATTTTATTATCATAAGGCATGGGGGGCTTGCGCCATTGGCTTCCCATATGGGAATTCCGGCGGTTCCCCTAGGGGATGAACATTATGCTGTAGGTTATCAGGGAATTATAAATCTAGGAGAAGCTATCTTGGATATACTGGCACGAAAAAAATTTCATCAGGATCTGAAAAAACATGTTAAACTGCCTTATACAAGATGGTGGCTTCAACAAAAGGATCCTTATATATTGCAAAAACAAGGTTCATTTGTAGAGAATAGGAGTGAATAAATTGATAGATTTAGAACTGAAATGCAAAGATACAAACAAAGCTGTAAAAAAATCAAATTCAATTGAGCAGATAAGATATGGCTGTGCTCTTGGAGCCATGCATACTGCTTTTGCAATTCCAAGAGTAATACCAATTGCCCACTGCGGTCCAGGTTGTGTGGATAAACAAACAGCCAACATAGCTTTTTATAATGGGTTTCAAGGAGGAGGTTATGGTGGAGGATCAGTTGTACCAAGTACTAATATTTATGAAAAGGAAGTTGTATTTGGTGGAGAGGACAGATTGAGAGAACTTATAGATGCCACCTTTAAAGTCCTGGATGCGGACTTGTTTGTAGTTATGACAGGCTGTATTCCAGATACTGTAGGTGATGATGTGGGATCTGTAGTAGGTGAGTTTCAGACAAAAGGTCTTCCTATAGTTTATGCAGAAACAGGAGGATTTAAGGGAAATAATTTCACAGGGCATGAACTGGTTACAGAAGCCATCATAGATCAGTATGTAGGTGATTACAATGGGTCTCTTGAAAAGGGACTTGTAAATGTATGGTCCCTGCTGCCTTTCCACAATACTTTCTGGAGAGGTGATCTGGTGGAAATAAAGAGGATACTGGAGGGGGTGGGACTTAAAGTAAATATTTTATTTGGACATGAGTCCCAGGGAGCAGCAGAATGGAAAAATGTAAAGAAGGCTCAATTCAATCTGGTTTTATCTCCATGGCTGGGACTTAAAACTGCAGAACATTTAAAAGAAAAATATGGTCAGCCATATCTTCATATTCCCACAATTCCAATAGGAGCCAATGAGACCAGCAGTTTTTTAAGAAAAGTGGTGGATTTTGCAGGAATAGATAAAAGTAAATCAGAGGAATTCATAGAAAAAGAAGAAAAAAAATACTATGAGTATTTGGAGGATTTTTCCGATTTTTATGCAGAGTACTGGTGGGGGCTTCCTGCAAAATTTTCTGTCATAGGCGATAGTGCATATAACCTGGCATTGACTAAGTTCTTGGTAAATCAACTGGGACTCATACCCGCAAGGCAGATTATTACTGAAAACCCGCCTGAAAAATATAGAGATGCTATCCGTAATGAATATCAGAATATAGCAGAAGATGTTTCTACTGATGTTGAATTTGAAGAGGACAGCTATGTGATTCATCAAAAAATAAGGGAAACTGATTTTGGTCATAAACCACCTATTATTTTTGGAACCACCTGGGAAAGAGATCTTGCTAAGGAGTTAAAGGGATTCATAGTGGAAGTAGGGTTTCCAGCATCCTATGAAGTGGTTTTATCAAAATCTTATGTAGGATACAAAGGGGCACTTACATTGATTGAAAAAATATATACCACCATAGTAAGCGCAAGTGCATAGTTTTTTTGAGTATTAATTCTAATACAAAATTTTATAATAAAAAAGATATGGAGGAATAATATATGAGACAAATAGCGATTTATGGTAAAGGCGGCATAGGTAAATCAACAACTACACAAAATCTGACAGCAGGATTATCTGAAATTGGGAAAAAGGTAATGGTAGTGGGATGCGATCCAAAGGCAGATTCTACAAGGCTGCTTTTAGGCGGACTGGCACAGAGGACAGTACTGGACACATTGAGGGAGGAAGGCGAAGACGTAGATCTGGATTACATTTTGAAAAGAGGATTTAACGGCATAAGATGCGTTGAATCCGGTGGCCCTGAACCGGGAGTCGGATGCGCGGGAAGAGGTATTATAACTTCTATAAACATGCTGGAGAGGCTGGGTGCATATACAGAAGATCTGGATTATGTTTTTTATGATGTACTAGGTGATGTGGTATGCGGAGGTTTTGCTATGCCTATTCGGGAAGGAAAGGCAAAGGAAATATACATTGTGGCCAGCGGAGAGATGATGGCACTTTATGCAGCTAATAATATATCAAAGGGTATAAAAAGGTATGCCAACAAAGGTGGAGTGAGACTTGGTGGAATAATATGCAACAGCAGAGTGGTGGATAATGAAGAGGAACTTTTGAAGGCATTTGCCAAAGAACTTGGTACACAACTGATTTATTTTGTTCCCAGGGACAATGTGGTACAAAGGGCAGAAATTCATAAACAGACTGTTATAGAATTTGATTCAAATTCAAAACAGGCAGAGGAGTACAGATCTCTTGCAAGAACAATAGAGGGAAACAATAATTTTGTAATACCAAAACCTATGTCACAGCAGAGATTGGAGGAAATATTCCTGGAGCATGGTCTTATAGACAAAAATTTAAGTGCTGTCTAAAATATTATCATCAATTTCATAATGAGCTTTAAGAGGTGGGGAAATATAACTTCCTGTGGACTTTTCAGCAGGGAGTTTTTATTTTTTTAATGTTATAATATTAAGTAATTCTAAGGTTTGGTGGATTTTCGTACCCAATCTTAGAAGAGCTAATCCAGGGGCATAGCAGTGCTTATTATCCACCACTTTATTTATAAAGCTGGGGTGTTAGCAATGGTGACCTTCGGATAAACTTGGAGGGATAATTATAATGAAAAGAAAAATTTTAGTGAGTTCATGTCTGTTAGGGCAAAAAGTACGTTATAATAATGGAGATGCAGCTTGTTATGATCCTCGCTTTCTTAAGTGGCTCAAAGAAGGACGAATGATAGGTATTTGCCCGGAGGTATATGGAGGGCTTCCTGTTCCAAGACCGGCTTCCCAGAGACAAGGAGATAAAGTAGTTACTAGTACTGGAGTAGATGTGACTTGTGAGTATGAAAAAGGAGCACAGGCAGCCCTTTCTCTGGCAAAAGCTGAGAATGTAATATTTGCCATTCTAAAGCAGAATAGTCCGTCTTGTGGAAGTTCATGTATTTATGATGGAACATTTACCGGTACTAAAAAGTTAGGCCAGGGGAAAACCACTGAATTACTGAGGCAAAATGGTATTAAAGTGTTTGGGGAAGATCAATTAGATGAAGTTGAAAGGGAAATAGGAGTAAATGAATAAAGATAAGTTAAAACTTTTAAATATTGATTATAAGGATCTGAATTTTATAAGAGACCTTATTCAAGAGGATGGCTTTTATCCTCTTGAATCAAATTTTAGTATGGATGAAGAAGAAAAAATTGTGCCCACATCGGGATCACATAACTGTGGTGGGAGGTGCATTATAAAAGCACATGTTAAAAATAATCGTGTGATGAGAATATCCACTGAGGATGACATTCCTGATACAGAAAAAATGCCACAGCTTAGGGGATGTTTGAGATGCCGCTCTTATCGCAATCGCATGTACAACTGTGACAGGTTAAAGTATCCTATGAAACGCAGGGGAAAACGGGGTGAAGGCAAGTTTGAACCCATTAGCTGGGATGAAGCCCTGGATACTATTGCAGACAATTTAAAAAGACTTATGTATAAATACGGACCGGATTCCATATATATTCAATATGCCACTGGAAATGAAGGAAAACTTTCAGAGAATGTCTGGATGAAAAGACTTCTTGGAATGTATGGAGGGTATTTATCCTATTATGGAACCTACAGCACAGCCTGTACCCAAGCGGCCACTCCCTATACTTTTGGTACTATATATACTGGAAACAGCAGGGAGGACTGGGTTAATTCAAAACTCATCATTTTGCTTGGATTTAATCCGGCAGATACAATACATGGCACAAATACTTCCTATTATCTTAAAATGGCAAAAAAGGCAGGAGCAAGGATAATAAGCATTGATCCTATTTATTCCAATACTGCAGTTGCCCTTGCAGATGAATGGATTCCAATTAGGCCTACTACAGATAATGCACTACTTGATGCAATGGCATATGTTATGATTACTGAAAACTTGCAGGATCAGACATTTCTAGATAAATACTGCCTTGGTTTTGATGAGGAACATATGCCACCGGGTATTCCATATGGAAATTCCTATAAGAACTATGTGCTTGGAAAGGGAAGTGATAAAATACCAAAAACCCCTGTCTGGGCTGAAGCTATTACAGGGGTACCCAGAGAAACTATAATCAGATTGGCAAGAGAATATGCTTTAAATAAACCAGGTGCATTGATACAGGGTTTTGGACCTCAAAGACATGCTTATGGAGAGCAGATAGCTAGAGGCGGAACGGTTCTAGCTTCTATGACAGGCAATGTGGGTATTAGCGGAGGCTGGGCATCAGGTACGGGATATCCAGTTAGAGAAGGTTATGTGGCATCAATTCCCCATTATAATCCCAATAAAAGTAAAATTTCCATGTTCAGCTGGCCGGATGCCATAATCAGGGGCAAAGGTATGGGATCCAATCTTGGTGTTAGAGGGACGGACAAGTTATCTTCTAATATAAAACTTATATTTAATTTAGGGGGAAACTGTATTGTAAATCAACATACGGATTCAAATGGTACTGCAAAGCTTTTGGAAAATGAGGATTTGGTAGAGCTTATCGTGACAAGTGATCACTTTCTAACTGCAAGTGCAAAACTTTCAGATATAATACTGCCTGCAGATGATATGATGGAGAGGGAAGACATAGTTACGCCCTGGGGATTCGGTGATTATGTACTCTTCATGAATAAAGCAGTTGATACTTTGTTTCAGTGCCGAAATGCCTATAAATGGATAGAAGATTTATCACGGAGGCTTGGACTTCTAGAAAAATTTACAGAGGGAAAATCATTAGATGACTGGATAAAATACCTTGTTGCAAAAACAGCTGATAAAAACCCCGGCTTCCCATGTTATGAGAATTTCAAGAAAAAAGGAGTGTATCGCTGGATTTATGATGAACCCTGCATTGCCTTTAAAAAGCAAATTGAGGATCCTGTAAACAATCCATTTTCAACGCCTTCAGGGAAAATAGAAATCTTTTCGACGAAATTGTGGAAAATGAACAATCATAAAGAGATTCCAGCAGTTCCTAAATATATTTCTGCATGGGAAGGACCGGAAGATCTTCAGGCAGAAAAATATCCTATTCAATGCATAGGACATCATTCAAAGAGAAGAGTACATTCAACTTTTGACAATACGAGCTGGATGGAGGAAGTGGAGCCTCAGAGGGTGATTGTAAATTGTGAAGATGCAAAATCCAGGGAACTTCAAGATGGAGACATGGTTAAAGTACACAATGACAGAGGTACTATAATTTTACCTGTAAAAATCACCAGCAGGATTATGCCGGGAGTTGCTTCCATACCTCAGGGAGGTTGGTGGATTCCAGATGAAAAGGGAATTGACAGGAGAGGATGTATAAATGTTTTAACCAGATACAAGCCAACTCCATTGGCTTTTGGGAATCCATCCCATACAAGTTTAGTTGAAATAGAAAAAGTATATTAAAGGGAAGTGCTTGAAAATGTGCGGACAACTGGCATTTTATTTTGAACAGAAAAATTGTACAGGTTGTAATACATGCAGCATAGCTTGTAAAGATAAAAATAATTTAGAGGTAGGACAAAATTTTAGAAGAGTGTATGAAGTGTCTGGCGGCAATTATACAAAAAGGGGCAGGGCCATTATACCTAATGTATATGCCTTCTGGATTTCAAGTAGCTGTAATCACTGCATTGATCCTGCATGTATAAAAAACTGTCCTGTGGGAGCAATTAAAAAAAGAAAAAAAGATGGGATTGTATATATTTGTGAAGATATATGTATTGGATGTTGTAATTGTATTAAGGCCTGCCCATATAAAGCACCTCAATATGATGCCCGGGTTAAAAAAGTTAGGAAATGTGATTTTTGTATGGATTTGCTGGATGAGGGAAAGCCTCCAGTCTGTGTGGCTGCCTGCCCAATGAGGGTTTTAGATTATGGCCCCTTAAATTTGCTTACAGAGAAATATGGAAATGCTTGTGAAGTAAAAGGTATGCCTGAAGGGAGTATTACAAAACCTGCGTTAGTAATTACTCCACATAAAGATGCATTAAAAACATAAGGAGAATTTTTTTATGGATGATATGAAATTGTGGTTTATGGAAAAAGAAGCTGTATATTCCACACTGGCCCTCTTTTACAGAGGCAGCTTGAGTAGAGGATTGAAAATTTTAAGAGGTACTGATTTACTGGAAAAACTTTTTAAATGGGAAAATAATTTGACTGTCTGCCGTAAAGCTGCGATAATATTAGGTGAAATAAATGGGAATCATTTGAATCCTAAATACAAGGAAGAATTATTAGAGGATTATCAGAGATTGTTTATTGGACCGGGACATATTTTAGCACCTATGTGGGAATCTGTATATGAGAGTAAGGATAGGCTTATTTTTGGAAAATCGCAACTTTCCGTAAGAAAATTTTATGGTGAATTTGGACTAGGGGTGAGCCCCAAGGAGCCAGCAGACCATTTGGCTTTTGAACTGTTTTTTATGGCAAGACTTTGTGATGTTAAAATGGATGATGATTTGCAGAACATAGTAAAGGCTTTGTCAGCAATGGAAAAGTTTTTAAAAGATCATTTATGCAAGTGGGTCCCTAGCTGGAGAGATTGTGTAAATTCCAGTGCCAAAACTAGATTTTGGATTGAGTTTTCAAATATGACAGAAGGCTGGATAATGGATAATTTAGAAGAAATAAAAGAAATTCGCAGGCTTGTCTTGTAATATGTTTTTAAATTAGATGAGTTTGTGTTGATAATATAAATTGAATATTAGGGAGGGCAAAATTGTGACATTAGGTAAAAAAATTGGATTTATTGGCGCTGGACAGATGGGTGAGGCTATCATTAGAGGATTGCTCCATTCAGGACTTTTTGCATCAGATGAAATTTATGCTGTGGATGCTTCAAGTTCCAGACTTGAATATTTGAAGGATAATTTGAAAGTCTGTAATATTGCAAGTGATGGTAAAAAAGGATATAAGTACCTTGTTGATAACTGTGATATTGTGGTTTTTAGTATAAAACCTCAGGTGTTAAAAGAAGTTTTAGGGAGTTTAAAGGATTTGGATTGGGATAGAGAGAAACAGTTTGTAATCTCCATTGTCGGGGGTATAAATACTTCGTTTATTGAGAAGTATTTAATGGATAAGGTTCCAGTGGTTAGAGTTATACCAAATACTCCTATGCTTGTTAATGCTGGGGCATCTGGAGTTGCAGGGGGAAAAACTGCATCTGAAGAACATACAGAATTGACTCTTAAAATTTTTGGAGCCCTTGGATTGACTTTTCATGTACCTGAAAATTTAATTGATTCCGTAATGGCTATAAGTGGATGTGGACCTGCGTACATATATATGCTTATTGAAGCTATGGCAGATGGCGGTGTGGAATTGGGCATACCTAGAAATATAGCACAAACTTTAGCAGCCCAGACAGTTATGGGTTCAGCTAAAATGGTTTTGGAAACTGGAGAGCATCCTGGGAGACTTAAAGACAATGTATGTTCTCCAGGTGGCTCCACTATTGCTGGAGTCAGAACTCTGGAACAGGGCAAATTTAGAGGAACTGTTATGAATGCCGTGGAAGCTGGAAAGACAAAAATGGAAGAAGTTGCAGAGAAATCCAAATAAATATTTTTAAGAGGTGAAAATAATATGATTAATATAAGAAGCAAAGATGAGCCTGTGGGAAGAATGGCTAAACTTATGGCTGGAATATTTTATTTTATGGCCAAAGAGATGATTGATAAACTAGGTGAGGATAAAGGAAAAGAGGCAATAAGAGAAGCTGTAACTAAGTTTGGAGAATTGAGAGCGGAAAATATGAAAGAAGAAGCTGTGGAGAGAGGACTTAAGATAAATGCAGAAACTTATGCCAAGGTAAAAGATATGCCTAGTATTTCCTGGGAAAGTGATCCTCACAATCCGGGCGATATAACTTACTGTCCTATGCATGATATGTGGAAACAGCTAAATGGAGAAGATATTGGAGCATTATATTGTGAGATAGATAAGATATTATATGACAAATTCAATATAGAATTTGAAAGACCACTCTGTAAGACAGCAGGTGATAAATGCTGTAGATTTGTGGTTAAAGATAAGAGATAATTTTATAAAAATCAATAAATAATATGTATTGTTTTTATTGAAATTATATGGAGCAAGGTGTATTATTAATGTAATAAAAGTTAAAAATTGGATGAACACAGCGTGAGATAATATTTGTTAACCGAAGGAGCAATGATGTACAGTCACAGTGTACACTCAAAAACTTTCAGGTAAAAATAGCGCTGTAGGACAGAACTCTGGAAAATCTGTTTTTTAACAGTACCGAAGGTGAAAGGTATTTGATATCGAAACTCTCAGGTAAATAAACAGGGATATGTGGACTAATTAGTCTTCATGTCCTTTTTTGTGTTATATAAAAATATAATAGGAGGTTTTGTCATGGAAAAATTAAAAAGAACTGCACTGTTTGATTCCTATGAAAAATATGGAGCAAAAATGATAAACTTTGCAGGATGGTCTATGCCGGTACAATTTGAAGGTATAATACCTGAGCATGAAGCAGTCCGAGAAAAGGCCGGATTATTTGACGTTTCACATATGGGTGAAGTGGACATAATGGGAAAAGATGCACTGCAATTTGTCCAGAATTTAATTACAAATGATGTATCTGTGCTTGAAGAAAATCAAATACTGTACACTCCTATGTGTTATCCAAATGGAGGCATTGTGGATGACATTATAGTTTACAGATTCAATAGTGAACATTTTTTCCTGGTGATAAATGCCGCAAATATTGAGAAAGATATTGACTGGATGTTGAGTAACAAGGGGAGTTTTGATGTTGATATCAAAAATATATCTTCTTCTATTATACAGCTTGCCATTCAGGGTCCAAAAGCTCAAAAAATACTTCAAAAGCTTACAAATACAGATTTAAGGGAAATCAAATTTTTCTTTTGTAAAAGAAATGTACTTGTTTCAGAGAAAGAATGCATGGTATCAAGAACTGGATATACAGGGGAAGATGGATTTGAAATTTACACTGGCACTGAAAATGCAGAGTATTTGTGGGATAAAATACTTGAAACCGGAAGGGAAGAGGGTATAAAACCAGTAGGGCTTGGTGCAAGGGATACTTTGAGGTTTGAAGTAAATCTACTCCTTTATGGAAATGAACTTTCAGAATCCATCACCCCTCTTGAAGCTGGAATTGGATTTTTTGTGAAACTTGATAAAAAAAGTTTTATAGGCAAGGATGCTCTTTTAAAACAGAAAAAGGAAGGGCTTAAGAGAAAAATAATTGGACTTAAAATGAAGGAAAGAGGCATTCCAAGGCATGGATATGAAGTTTTTGCAGAAGATAAAAAAATAGGTGAAGTGACTACAGGGTATCGTTCCCCATCACTTAAAAAGAATATAGGACTTGCCCTTGTGGATTTTAAATATTCTGGACTTGGAACTGAGATCTTTGTAAAAGTGAGAGGTAAACTTTTAAAAGCGGAAGTGGTAGACAAGAAATTTTATAAAAAAAATTATAAAAAATAATTAATTATACGGGGGGTTTGGAAAATGAAAGTTTTAGAAAGTGTACTGTATACCAAAGATCATGAGTGGATAAAAGTGGATGGAGATAAGGCTTATGTGGGAATTACTGATTTCGCCCAGGATTCTTTAGGAGATATTGTATTTGTGGATTTACCTGAAGTGGATTTTGAATTTGAAAAGGGGGAGGTGTTTGGAGCAGTGGAATCTGTAAAAGCAGCTTCAGATCTATATATACCTGTATCAGGTAAAATATTAGGGATAAATGAGGAACTTGTGGATAATCCGGAATATATCAATGAAGATCCTTATAAAAATTGGATGATTTTCATTAAAATGTCGGATGATTCGCAAGTTAAAGAGCTTCTAACCCCAGAGGACTATGAAAAATTATGCGGAGGGAAGTGATAATATGTATCCATATTTACCGTTGACAGATGAAGATAAACAGATTATGTTAAATAAAATAGGACTAAATGGTATAGATGATCTGTTTTCTGATATACCAGAGAATATACGATTAAATAGAAAATTGGATATAAATGATGGAATGTCTGAACTTGAGGTGAGTTCATATATGAAAAGCATTGCATCCCTAAATAAAAATTGTGATGATTTAACCTGCTTTTTAGGTGCAGGTTCCTATGATCACTATATACCATCTGTAATAGGACATATAATATCAAGATCGGAATTTTACACTGCATATACGCCTTATCAGGCTGAAATAAGCCAGGGTACTCTTCAGGCTATATTTGAGTATCAGACGGTTATGGCAGAGTTAACCGGTATGGAAGTTTCCAATGCATCCATGTATGATGGGGCAACTGCCTGTGTTGAAGCGGCACAGATGGCTGCCAATGTGACGAGACGTAAAAAAATAATTGTTTCCAGAGCACTTCATCCTGAAGTTAGAAAAGTTCTCAGTACTTATTTGAGATTTAAGAATTTGAATCTAATGGAAATAGATGAAGCAGAAGGAGCTACAGATATAGATAAACTTAAGGCAGCTCTTGATAAAGATACAGCAGCAGTTATAGTGCAAAATCCAAACTTTTTAGGAATAATAGAAGAACTGCAATATATTGAAAAATATACTCATGAAAATAAATCCCTTTTAATAGTCTATTGTAATCCTATATCTCTTGGGATTTTAAAAAGTCCGGGTGAATATGGTGCAGATGTAGCTGTAGGAGAGGGCCAGTCCCTTGGAAACAAGATGAATTACGGTGGACCCTATCTTGGATTTTTAACCACTACTAAAAAATATCTTAGAAAAATTCCAGGAAGAATTGTAGGTGAAACCACAGATTCAGAAGGTAAAAGAGGTTATGTACTAACTCTCCAAGCAAGGGAACAGCATATAAGAAGAGAAAAAGCCACTTCAAATATCTGCTCCAATGAGGCCCTTAATGCACTAACCGCCCTTGTATATTTAACTACTCTTGGGAAAAAGGGAATTAGGGAAGTTGCTTATCAAAATACACAAAAAGCCCACTATGCTTTTAAAAAACTTATGGAAAGTGGAGAATACAAGCCCCTGTTCAACAAACCATTTTTTAATGAATTTGCAGTTGAATCCACAAATACGGTGGATGAGGTGAACAGGGCGTTGCTGCAGAATAAAATACTGGGAGGCTATGATCTGGAAAAAGAATATCCTTCCCATAAAAATTCCATGCTTCTCTGTGTTACTGAAAAGAGAACAAAGGATGAAATTGATAAATTAGTTTCTATATTGGGGGGAATAAAGTAATGAGTGAATATGATAAACTTATTTTTGAACTTTCTAAAAAGGGAAGAAAAGGGTACTCCCTTCCAAAATGTGATGTACTGGGGGAGGATATTCATAAATTACTTCCAGAAGAATTTATAAACAAGGAAGGGCCGGAACTTCCAGAGGTAAGTGAAGTTGATGTGGTAAGACATTTTACATTGATTTCAAATAAGAATTTTGGTGTAGATAGCGGATTTTATCCTCTTGGTTCCTGTACCATGAAATATAATCCTAAAATAAATGAGGATATGGCCAATTTAACCGGATTCTCCGAACTTCATCCTTATCAGCCGGAGGAAACAGTTCAAGGAGCTTTAAGGCTCATGTATGAATTGAGTGGAAAACTTGCTGAAATAACTGGTTTTGATGCTGTTTCACTGCAACCGGCAGCAGGAGCTCATGGTGAACTCTCGGGGCTTATGATTATAAAAGCCTATCATGAAAAAAATGGGGATTTTAAAAGAAAAAAGATAATTATACCTGATTCGGCCCATGGAACCAATCCGGCTTCAGCCTCCTGTGCAGGATTTGAAGTGGTGGAAGTGAAATCTGGTAAAGACGGGACAGTTGATATTGAATCTTTAAAATATGCATTAAATGATGAAATAGCAGGCTTGATGCTGACCAACCCAAATACCCTGGGGATTTTTGAAAAAAACATCCTGGAAATAGCAAAACTCGTTCATGATGCAGGAGGACTTCTCTATTATGATGGTGCCAATATGAATGCCAATATGGGAAAGACAAGGCCTGGAGATATGGGATTTGATGTGTGTCATATAAATCTGCACAAAACATTTTCAACACCTCATGGGGGCGGAGGACCGGGAAGCGGACCTATAGGAGTCAAGAGAGAACTCTCACAATTTTTACCTGTTCCTATAGTTTCCAAGAAGGATAATAGATATTATCTGGATTATAACAGGCCATATTCCATAGGAAAAGTCAGGAGTTTTTATGGGAATTTTGGAGTTATGATAAAAGCTTTTTCATATATACTGAGTATGGGGGCGGATGGTCTTAGAGAAGCCAGTGAAGATGCAGTGCTAAATGCAAATTATATAAAGGAAGGCCTTAAAGAGTATTATAATATACCTGTAGATAGTATTTGCAAACATGAATGTGTACTTGGAGGACTGAAAAATGATGAAAATGGAATTACTACCCTTGATGTGGCAAAACGGCTTATAGACTACGGATACCATCCTCCAACCATATATTTTCCGCTGATTATAAAGGAAGCAATGATGATAGAGCCTACGGAAAGTGAGAAATTGGAGACCATGGATGAATTTATAGATAATATGATAAAAATTGCAAAAGAAGCTGAAGATAATCCGGAGATAATTAAATCTGCACCTAACAGCACCTATATCAAGAGATTGGATGAAGTTAAGGCTGCAAGAAAACCTGTAGTAAAATGGAATAAATAAATATAGCTAGGGGTGTAATAATGATTAAATCTGATGACCAGGATTTTAATAAATTGTCCATATTTAAAAATATAGATGAGTCTACCTTGAAACTATTGAAAGAAAAGGCTTTTAAGAAAAAATTCCATAGAGGTGAAGTATTGTTTTATGAAAA
The DNA here is from genome assembly GCF_041205085.1 of Clostridium moutaii. Lineage (NCBI taxonomy): Bacteria > Bacillati > Bacillota > Clostridia > Eubacteriales > Clostridiaceae > Clostridium > Clostridium moutaii. Next base: position 152,573 of record NZ_JBGEWD010000006.1, on the reverse strand, counting down.
AGACAGGGTGGATAAAATTTATTTGATCTTAAATGGGAAAGTAACCATGTATAGGGTATCAGAAGAGGGGCAAAAAAGGGTCATTTATATTTTAAATAACGGAAATTTTATCGATGAAGATATCTTTGATGACTTACCTGTATCTATAAGTTGTCAGGCTTTTGAAGACAGTTGTATCCTATACTTTTTCAAAAATGACTTATTGGAAATTATGTCAAAGGATTTTAAACTCACTTGTATTATTGCCAACTCCATGTCCAGAAAAATAAGAAGGCTTTACAGACAATTAAAAAATACAGTACCTTTAAAGATGGATAAAAAATTGGCGGCCAAACTTTGGAAATTATCCAGAGATTATGGTGTAAAAACCACCAAGGGTACCCTTATTAATTTGAACATCAGTATAACTTATCTGGCAGATATGCTTGGCAGTACCAGGGAAACTATTTCAAGATGTATAAATGGTTTTGAAAGAAAAGGGATGATCAAGTTCCACAATAAAAAAATAATAGTTGTAGATCCGGAAGTGTTATCTATATATTTTAGAGGAATTTAACGTAATTAGCAGAATTGTATGCTTTAAAATAATCATCCATAAAAGCTATTGTGTAATAAAAGACTATGCTTGTACAAAATAATTACAAGCATAGTCTTTTTGCTTTAGTGTGATTTATATCACGTTGCATTTTCCATATTTATGATATGTTGGATATATAACAATTTTTAATTGAACAGTAAAAAATAAAATTACAAATATTTTTATGGAATGTGAAAACAGCTTTGAAAACTGTTTTTGCTGTAGTATGGGAAGTAATAGCACTGAAAAATACGATTTGTTTGTAAGATATAAAGATGGAAAGGTATTTATAGAATGTAGAGATGAAATTTTTGAAGGTTATTTTACTAACATGGAGAAATGTGATGTCAAACCCAAATTTGTACAAATAAATGAAGTGAAAGTAAAAATTCCGAAAAATATGGATGAAGATATATTTAATAATCCAATGTGGAAGGAATATTCTACAAGGTGTATAAACTGTGGAAGGTGTAATGTGGTGTGTGGAACCTGCACATGCTTCTCCATGCAGGATATTTTTTATAAGGACAACAAAAATGTAGGTGAAAGAAGAAGAGTATGGGCCTCCTGTCAGGTAGACGGATACACGGATATAGCTGGAGGACATAGTTTTAGACAGGATAATGGAGAGAGAATGAGATTTAAGGTCATGCACAAGGTTTATGATTTTAAAAAGAGATTTGGATACAACATGTGTATTGGCTGTGGGAGATGTGACGATGCATGTCCGGAATATATATCTTTTTCAAATTGTGTGAATAAATTAAATGATGCAGTAAGTGAGGTGAAGTAAATGGAAAACGTATATTTGCCAGAGGCCAGCAGAATATTGGATATAAAAAAACATACGGACATTGATTATACTTTCAGAATGGAGTTTTTGGGGGAAGTTAAACCAGGACAGTTTTTTCAGGTTTCCATTCCCAAATATGGAGAGGCACCTATATCAGTGAGTGAAATAGGAAAGGGATATGTGGACTTGACTATAAGACGCGTGGGTCTGGTTACAGATCAGGGTGCCAGGTGGATGTTTAAAGGCAGGATATTTTACCATACTCCAAAAAATCTCAGAGAAATATGGCAATGGGACAATTAATATTACAACTAGGCAGGGATTTGAAATACCTGGCATCAAAATGAAAAATATGACCTTGGTAAATGAAATGATGCAACCTGTTATTGAAGGCCTGGAGATAAATCAAAAAAGTGTCAATGGAGGCTATCCGGCTTCAGGCACAAGAAACGTCTGTGCCTGTGTAGGCAATAGAGTTTGTCCTTTCGCAAATTATGATACCACTGCTTTTGCAAAGAAAATAGAGAAGGCCATATTTCCCAATGATTATCATGTAAAAATAGCCTTGACAGGATGTCCTAACGACTGTATAAAAGTAAGAATGCATGACTTTGGAATCATAGGCATGACGGAACCGCAATATGACAGCTATAGATGTATAGGCTGCAGGGTTTGTGTCAATAATTGCAGACTGAGATCCGCAGATGCGCTTAGCTTTGAAAATTTTAAAGTTGTAAGAGATGACAGCAAGTGTATAGGATGTGGAGAATGTGTGGGCAAATGTCCTACAGGTGCGTGGACAAGAAGCAGTGAGAAGTATTATAAATTAGTGATAATGGGCAGAACGGGAAAGAAAAATCCAAGACTTGCCCAGGACTTTATTAAATGGACGGATGAGGACAGTATTATAAAAATAATTTTAAATACTTATGATTATATAGAATCATATATGGATAGAAATGCTCCTGGAGGGAAAGAACATGTAGGATATATTGTGGACAGGACTGGATATCAGGAATTCAAAAAATGGGCCTTAAAAGATGTAAAGCTTAATCCCAAAGCTGAAGTGAAAGAAAATATATATTGGTAGAAGTTGATGGAACTGCATTGAATCTAAAGGAAGATTTAGAGTATACTTATTAATAGTATACATGATATATGATAAAGGAAGTCGACGATTATGACTAAGAATTATTTTACCAATGCAGTTGATCTTGCCAAAGATATATGTATGAAAAAATTAGATAAGGGAGATATTGCCATAGATGCAACTATGGGAAATGGCAATGATACAGTGTTTTTAGCAGAGCTTGTGGGGACCTCAGGGGAGGTATATGCTTTTGATATACAAAAAGAAGCAGTTAACAATACAAGAAAAAACATAGATGATAGAAATTTATCAAAACAGGTGAAGCTTATAAATGACGGCCATGAGAACATGGATAGGTATATAGATGAAAAAGTAAAATTGGTTATTTTTAATTTGGGATATTTACCTAAGGGAAGACATGATATTACCACTAAGGCAACAACTACATTGAAGGCTGTTGAAAAATCTCTCAAATTGATTCAACAAAATGGGGTGATAATTTTAGTTATATACTATGGACATAATCAGGGAAAAATTGAAAAAGATGCCCTGGAAGGTTATGTAAAAGCCTTGGATCAAAGAGAATATAATGTAGTTAAGGCATCTTTTGTCAATCAAATTAATTGTCCACCCATGCTTATGGTAATTGAAAAAAGATAAAAATAAGCAATGTATCTAATTAATTTTTACCTTTTGCTGACATAGTGTCAGTTGTTTCATAAAGAGGAACAATACAGCCTTTTTTTACATCAACCAGGCCCATGTCTGTCAATTTCAGAGCCGGGCTTACAGGTAGAGCCAGGGTACAGAGAGAAGAAATGGGATTATAATGCTTATAGCCTAATTGTTCAAGGCTTTCTCTAATTCGTTTTACGGATAACCCAATTTCTTTTACAGAACCACTTGACATAATTCCACAGACATTCAGCTGTAATTCCTCCAATATCTTTTCGCTATAAACAGTTACAATGCCGCCTTGTAATTCGGTTATACGTTTAATTGCCAGCATCATGCTTTCAATGCTTTCTCCAATGACCATCAAGTTGTGATGATCATGACTGTGTGTAGTTGCAACAGCTCCATGTTTTATGCAATCTCCAGTTACAAAGCCTAAACCAATATTTCCGTTTTTCCCGTATCGTTCTAATACCATAGTTAATAGACAACCACTTCCCTGCCATTTTAATTCATGGTTTACAACTGGCATTTCTATTTTTTTTATTTTTGTTTGTGTAGAACCATTTACAACTTGCATAACTTTCACAATAACGGAATCTACATCTTCCTTTACAGGAATGATAAAATCTTCTTTGCTTAATGATTTTACGCAAACACTGTGATAATAGTTCTTTGGAAATATATAGCTTGAACTCTTGTCTTCCATTGTGTCTCCGGCACTATAAATTTGCCTTCCGTTTTTATACACTGAAACAATATCGAAGTTTTCGATATCATTTAGCAATATAAAATCAGCCAGCTTTCCCGGTGCAATTGCTCCTCTGTCTGTGAGGTTCATTCTTCTTGAATTTGTATATGTGCCGCAATAAATAGCATTTTCTTTACTAAAACCAAGACTCATTGCTTTTTTTACAATAAGGTTCAAATGACCATATTTATATAGCTTATCTGCCATGGTATCATCCGTAACAAATCCGCAATGTTCATACAGATTATTTTCAATAATATAATTTAAAATCTCCTGTCTCAGCATTTTCTCCTGTATTTCTACAAACATGCCATTGGCAAATCTCTGCTTGATTTCTTCAAGAGAATGTTCCGTATGGTCTCCGTTAATGCCCAAATACAGATATTTGGCCAAATCTAAATTTACAAGAGAAGGACAATGCCCTTCTATGACATAATTTGGTTTGTTTTTCCTCAGATATTTTAAAAACTTTGTGATTTCCAAACTATTTTTTTTTATAATCTGTCTGCAATTCATAATTTCTCCCACACAAATTACATTTTCATATTGTAGTAGTTTTTTCATATCTCTAAAGTCTATTTTTCCACCTGTGGTTTCTAATTTTTTATTGGTAGAAGGTACACTGCTGGGTATTCCATAATATACGTCTATCATAGAGTGCTTCCCAGCTTCTATCATATGCCTGATACCGTCAAGTCCCCTGACATTTGCTATTTCATGAGGTTCTGCCACAATGGTGGTAACGCCGCAGGAAGCCAGCCGCCTGCAAAATGGTTCAGGTGTCATCATAGAGCTTTCAATATGCATATGAATATCCACCAGTCCGGGAATCATGTACTTTCCTGTGCCGTCTATTATTTTTTTACTAGTAAAATTCCCGTCTTTTTTTGTATCTACATAATAAATTCTATCTTCTAATATGTAAACATCTGCATTTATAAATTTCTTTAAATAGCTGTTGAAAACGTCAATATTTTTAATGGTGAGATCAACTTTTTCCATGTCTTCTCCCTTCAATTTTTTATTGGTGATAAGGTAAATTTAGTACTGCACAAAGAACCATGCAGTACTAAAATATTTACGGATCTAGCAGGTTGTATGCAAAAGCATTTATAATTTTATAATGGAATAAAAATAAAATAGACAGATAATTGCTATAACATACAGGGGCTTGCTAACCTCTTTGACTTTCCCGGAAGAAATTTTTAAAATTAAATATGCGGGAAGTGCTACACAAATACCGTTTGCTATATTGTTAGCAAATATGGTAAATGTTACACAAAGGAGTGCAGGGAGATATTCTGTCATGTCATTATAATTGATATATCTCAGTTTACTAAGCATATTTACACCCATAAAAATCAGCACAGGAGCTGTGGCCGATGAGGGGATCATTAGTGCAAGCGGTGTAAAAAAGAGCATTGCTGTAAAAAGAAGACTTGTGAAAATTACTGTGAGGCCTGTTTTTCCTCCAGCCTCAACACCGGCAGATGATTCAAAATAAGTTACCATAGTTGGCATATTGAATAGTGAACCTACACAGGCCGAAATAGAATCCACATAAAAACATTTGTCTATACCAGGAAGGTTACCATCTTTGTCCAAATATCCAGCTTGTGCACCAACCCCTAAAACTGTTCCCAGGGTGGAAAAGAAATCTGGTATAAACAGGGCAAAAACAAAAGGAAGATATTTTAAATTTAAAGCTCCTAAAATGTCAATTTTTAAAAAATGTTGCCCAAGTCCCCCTGGAAGTAAAACAAGTGAGGATGGAATTTTAGTAATACCCATGGGAATGCCTATCAAAGTTGTGATTATGACAACAAGAATCATTCCAGCTGTGATATTTCTTGTCTTTAAAATAAGCATAAGTGTAAATCCAATAACGGCCAAGATGACCTTTGGGGATGATAAATCTCCAAAAGTTAAACTTTTTTTAACTGCATTTACAACTATCAATCCACAACTTTTTGCACCCACTAATGCAATAAATAGTCCGATACTTGCAGTAATTGCATATTTTAAACTGACAGGAATAATGCGAACCACACTCTCCCTAATCCCGGCAAAAGAAATAATTACAAATAAAAGACCACTTATAAAAATAATGCCAGCTGCTATATCAGGCGAAACACCCTCATTGGCAACCATAGCAGCCACAATGGCAACACCGCCAAGGCCGGGAGCAAGCGCAAAGGGTCTATTTGTGTATAGTGCCATAGCAACTGTTGTAAGTATGATTAACAGGATCTCAGCTGTTAATATTGCGCTTTTGTCAAATCCAGCTGTTCCCATTGTATTTGGTACAACAGCTAAAACGTATGCCATTGTAAAAAATGTTGTAATACCTGCAATCAATTCTGTTTTAATTGTAGTACCGTATTCTGATAATTTAAATTGTTTTTCTATCCAATTATTCATGTAGGTCCTCGTTACCTTTCTTCTTGAATTTTTACTAAATTAAATTTTTTACATAAACATCCGAATGTTGTATTACAATAAAGTTTATGTAGTAAATAGTTATATGTCAAATATATATAATTCATATGTGTCATGCATTTTAACTATAAATTTATTATGGAAGTATATTCTTTCTGGTATTATTATATAAAAGGCTATTTAAGGGAGGAAGAACAATGGACTTTAAAGAGTTAAATTATATATTGTGTATTGCAAAGCACCAAAGCATTACAAAGGCCTCAAAGGAACTCTATATTTCACAGCCCACGCTGAGTAAATTCCTGCAAAGGGTAGAATCTAAAATAGGAACAAAATTATTCCATCACATAGATAATCAATTTACACCCACTTATGTAGGTGAACGTTATTTGGAATATGCAAATAGAATTATGAACATTAAACAAAATTGGGATGATGAATTACGTAAATTGGTATTATTGGATAATGGGCAACTGACTATAGCTTTTCCCTTATTTAGAAGTTATTGTATTATACCGGACACCCTACCTATATTCAAAAAAAAGCATCCGCATATTCATGTAAATCTTTTAGAAGAAGTTTATGATGTTGAAGGAAAACTATTAAGTGATGATAAAATAGATATTGCCATTTTTAACAAGACGACGCAACAGTTAAAGCTGGAATATGAAATTTTGAGAAATGATGAGACTCTTTTACTGCTCAATTCAAATCATCCGCTTGCTAAAAGTGGTAAAGTTGTACAAGGATGTCGCTATCTTTGGATTGATCTTAAATTATTTAAAAATGACAATTTTATCCTTCTTAATTCAAATTTGCATACAGGAAAAATTTCTGCACAATTATTTGATGAGGCGGGAATAAATCCAAATGTAGTTTTTCGAACAAGAAATGTTGAATTACAAGCTCAAATGGCTTCTAAAGGGTTGGGGGCATGTTTTATTTCTGAGAGTTATCTTAAACACATTAAGTTTGAACATGAACCCGTGTGTTTTTCTATTGGAAAACCTAGAATCATCAACCCGTTGGTTGTGGCTTATAGAAAAGGCGCTTATTTAACACAATATACCTTGGATTACATCAAAATCCTAAAAAATTATTTTTCTGCCCATAAGGAGGAGTAATTGTATTCGTCAATTTTCAGGGTGCTCATTATGTTTATAATAATTGAATAGGTATAATTTGTATGGTAGGAGTAGGAGTAAGTGCCCTTGATTTAGTTCCTAAAAAAGCAGCTGGAACAGCAGGTTTACAGGATTATTTGGATATATGGGTGGAGAAGTATTAGCTGAGGCAGCCATGGGAGGTATTGTGGATAAATTTAGCTGGAATGGTGGATTTATTTTCCTTATGGGTTCCTGTATCCTTTCTATAGTATTTTTATTATTTACATGGAATGTTCACGACAGATCTAAATATGATAAGGAAATTACAGCTAGTTAAAATATTATAGGCAGCTTGAGTTTTACTCAGACTGCTTAACTTGTAAATATCTATGATAAATATTATAATAAAAATATAAGTTTTTTGTGGGATAGTAAATTTTAAACTATCCTTATTTTATATTTAATTTTATAATGAAAGGAAATAAGTATGAGTAAAATATTGGTATTGGCTGAAAAACCTTCTGTAGGAAGAGATTTGGCTAAAGTACTTCGATGTAATAGAAAAAATACTGGTTATTTAGAAGGAGATAAATATGTTGTAACCTGGGCATTGGGACATTTGGTTACATTAGCGGATCCAGAGGCCTATGATGAAAAATATAAAAATTGGAAACTTGAAGATTTACCCATGCTTCCGGAAAGATTAAAACTGGTGGTTATAAAACAGAGCAGCAGGCAGTTTAATGTGGTAAAAGCTCAGATGAACAGAAAAGATATAGGGGAAATAATAATTGCCACAGATTCAGGAAGAGAAGGAGAACTGGTGGCCAGGTGGATAATAGAAAAGGCCAGGATAAAAAAACCTCTTAAAAGATTATGGATATCTTCTCAAACAGACAAATCCATAAAAGATGGCTTTAAAAGCTTGAAACCTTCTGCACAGTATGACAACTTATACAGGGCTGCTCAGTGTAGGGCAGAGGCGGACTGGGTTGTAGGACTTAATGTGACTCGTGCCCTTACCTGTAAATATAATGCACAACTTACTGCAGGAAGGGTGCAGTCTGCAGCTCTGGCTATGATAGTTAATAGAGAAAAGGAAATACATGATTTTAAACCCCGGGATTATTATGAGATCACTGCTAAATCTGACAAATTTAAATTAAAGTGGCAGAATAAAAAGGGTGGCAGAGGAGATATTTTTGATAAAAACAGTGCAGAGGATATTGTGAAAAAAATTAAGGGTAAAATTTGTACTGTAGCTGATGTGATGGAAAATGACAAAAGAAAATTTTCACCTGCTCTGTACGATTTGACTGAACTTCAGAGAGATGCCAACAAGATATTCAACTATTCTGCTAAACAGACATTGTCCATAATGCAGAGACTTTATGAAAACTACAAGATATTGACTTATCCAAGAACTGATTCCAGATATATTTCTACAGATGTGGTGGATACCATACCTGAAAGATTAAGAGCTATTTCACTGGGAAATTACAAAAAATTTACAGAAGAAATATTGAGAAAAAAAATAAATGCCCACAAGGGTTTTGTAGATAACAGCAAAATCGGTGATCATCATGCCATAATTCCCACTGAAGAAAGAGTACAATTGTCTAGATTGAGTACTGAAGAGATGAATATATATGATTTAGTTGTAAAAAGGTTTTTATCTGTTATGCTGCCTCCTTACGAATATATTCAAACTTCTGTGAAAGCAGATATTAATGGGGAGATATTTACAGCCAGAGGTAATGTGGTAAAATCCAAGGGATGGAAAAGGGTTTATGAAAGAGAAAGCAGTTTGCAGAATGAAAATGAAGAGGACAATCAAGTACTTCCAAAAATGAAAAAAGGCGACAATATAAATATAAGGTCTATAGAATTGAATAAATTGCAGACTAAACCACCTGCCAGATTTAATGAAGCTACTCTTTTATCTGCTATGGAAAACCCTCAAAAGTACGTAAAATTGGATAGCGAAAGTGCTAAAACCCTTGGAGAAACTGGAGGTATTGGAACAGTTGCTACCAGAGCTGATATAATAGAAAAGATCTTTAATATGTTTTATGTGGAGAGAAAAGGTAAGGAAATTATTCCAACCTCCAAGGGAAAACAGCTCATAGATTTAGTACCTACCGGCCTTAAATCACCTCTTTTGACAGCTAAATGGGAGAAAGAACTTGAAAATATCAGTCTCGGAAATGAAAATCCAGGAGTATTTTCCAAGAAGATGATAGGGTATGCAGTAAAATTAGTTGAAGATGTGAAAGAAAGCAAGGACAAATTTGTACATGATAATCTTACAGGAAAGAAGTGCCCACGTTGTGGTAAATACATGCTTCAAGTAAAAGGCAGAAATGGAATAATGAATGTTTGTCAGGACAGAAAATGTGGCTATAGAGAAAATGTAAGCAGATTTACCAATGTAAGATGTCCGGAATGTCATAAAAAACTGGAAATTAGAGGAGAAGGCCAAGGGCAGATTTATGTATGCATTAACTGCAGTTTTAGGGAAAAAGCCTCTGTGTTTAATAAGAGATTTAAAGAAGCCAACAATAAGTTAAATAAGAAGGATGTTTCAAAATACATGAAAAAAATAAAAGAAGAAAACAAGGCCCCTATAAATTCAGCTTTAGCAGAGGCATTGTCCAAGTTGAAGTTAAAATAATGGAATGTTTTAAAAATTTATGCTCTGTAATTATTGCATAATAAATGTTAAAATATAGATGATTTATTTGTAAAGTATATTTGAAAAAGTTTATAAATAAGGAGTGATTTATATGGAGAATTTTGATTTTAAAAATGCTACGGAAATTATTTTTGGAAGAGACACTGAGAAATTTGTAGGCAGTAAAGTGAAAGAGTATTCAAAGTCCAAGAGGATTCTTTTCTGCTACGGTGGAGGAAGTATAAAAAAATCTGGCCTTTATGACAGAGTGGTTAAATCTTTAAAAGAAAATGAAATTGAATTTATAGAACTTTCAGGTATAAAACCCAATCCCAGATTGGAACCAGTTAAAGAAGGTATAAAAATTTGCAGGGAAAACAACATAAAATTTATATTGTCTGTAGGTGGCGGAAGTGCTGCGGATACTGCCAAGGCAATTGGAGTAGGAGTACCTTATGATGGAGATGTATGGGATTTCTATTCTGGAAAAGCTGAGGTAAAAGAATCACTTCCGGTGGGAGTGGTAATAACACTCCCTGCTACAGGAACTGAAGCCAGCAATAGTTCTGTTATAATGAATGAGGATGGTTGGTACAAAAAGGGCTTGAATACGGTGCTCATCAGACCTGCCTTTTCAATAATGAATCCGGAACTTACCTTTACAATTCCAGTTTATCAGACTGCCTGCGGTGCCGCAGATATTATGGCACACATAATGGAGAGATATTTTACAAATGTAAAACATGTGGATCTTACCGACAGGCTTTGTGAAGCTGCCCTCAGGACTGTCATAAATAATGCACCCATAGTTTTGAAAGAACCTAAAAATTATGATGCCAGGGCAGAGATCATGTGGACTGGAACCATAGCTCACAATGATTCATTGAGTACAGGCAGAATTGGAGATTGGGCATCTCATAAAATTGAACATGAATTAAGCGGAGAGACTGACATTGCCCATGGGGCAGGACTTGCAATTGTTTTTCCTGCATGGATGAAATATGTGTATAAACATGATATAAATAGATTTGTACAATTTGCAGTAAGGGTTTGGGATGTGGATCTTTCATATAATTCCCCTGAAGACATTGCACTTGAAGGTATAAGGAGATTGACTGCATTTTTTAAGAGCATGGGTCTTCCTACAAGTTTAAAAGAGGGAAATATACCTGAAGATAAAATAGAAGAAATGGCAGATAAGTGCACGGATAACGATACTAACACTGTAGGACAATTTGTAAAAATAGGTAAAGGAGATATCGTAAAAATATTGAATTTGGCTAAATAGTATAGTTGAATTATTTGATAAAGAAGAGCAGTTAATCAATATAAAATTAACTGCTCTTCTTTATATTTATTTAATAATAAAATTATCATGTGGATAGTTTTGTACTATGTCAAAATAGTACATCATATTCTAATCTATAAAATACAAAACTTAGTCGAAAATTTTAAAAAACCTTCTATCTTTTAGTAATAAAATTTAAGCATAGCAAAATTAAAAGTTGATTTAGCAAATAAAAGGAGGTTTTTTTGTGACGGAGGTTTTAAATAATTTGTATAGTATGACCAAGAGCGAAAGAATAGAAAAATTAAAAGATGTTTTGTATTCGGTGACTCCAGAAATTGAGTCTGAAAGGGCTATTTTGATTACGCAATCTTTCAAAGAAACAGAGGATTATCCGATTATAATTCGAAGAGCAAAGGCATTGGAAAAAATATTAAATAAAATGACAATAGTGATACGTGATGGAGAACTTATTGTAGGAAATTTAACTAAGAAACCCAGAGCAGCTCAAATTTTCCCTGAATACTCAAATAAGTGGCTTTTAGATGAATTTGACACATTAGCTAAAAGAAAGGGAGACGTATTCCTAATAGCTGATGATGTAAAATCTCAACTTAAGGAAGTATTTAAATATTGGGATGGCAAAACTGTAAACGAATTTGCTACAAAACTTATGTTTGATGAAACTATAGAAGCCATGGATGAAGGAGTATTCACTGTTGGAAATTATTATTTCAATGGAGTTGGACATATTTGTGTAGATTATGGTAAAGTACTTTCAAAAGGTTTTAAGGGAATAATTGCTGATGCAGAAGCAGAAAAAGCTAACAGTGACAAAACTGATCCTGAATATATAAAAAAGAGAAATTTCTTAGATGCTGTAATTATAACATCAAAGGCAGTTATTAATTTTGCAGGACGTTTTGCAGAACTTGCTAAAAAGATGGCAGGTGAAACATCAGATATTAAGAGAAGAGAAGAATTATTACAGATTGCAGAAAATTGTAAAGTGGTACCGGAAAATCCAGCTATAAATTTCTATGAAGCACTTCAGTCATTTTGGTTTGTACAATCTGTTATACAAATAGAATCAAATGGACATTCTATTTCACCAATGCGTTTTGATCAATATATTTATCCCTATTATGAAAAGGATATCCCAACTGGAAAAGTAACTAAAGAGAGGGCCCAGGAACTTTTGGATTGCCTGTGGGTTAAATTTAATGATGTGAATAAAATTCGTGATGAAGCATCTACAAAATCTTTTGGAGGATATCCTATGTTCCAGAACTTAATAGTAGGTGGACAAACCATAGATGGCAAAGATGCCACCAATGAACTGTCATATATGTGTCTTGAAGCTACTGCACATACACAGTTGCCTCAACCATCCATATCTATACGAGTTTGGAACAAGACACCAGAAGATTTAATGTTAAAAGCAGGGGAGGTTACCCGCTTGGGTCTAGGCATGCCTGCTTATTATAGTGATGAAGTTATTATACCATCATTAACCAATAGAGGTGTAACTCTTGAAGATGCCAGGGATTATGGAATCATAGGGTGTGTAGAACCGCAAAAAGGCGGTAAAACTCAAGGATGGCATGATGCAGCTTTCTTTAATATGGCAAAAGTACTTGAAATAACAATTAATAATGGATATAACAATGGAAAGAAAATTGGACTTAGCACAGGAGACTTTACTTCTTTTACATCTTTTGATAAATTCTTAGATGCATTTAAAAAGCAGATGAACTATTTTGTAAAGCTTTTATCAAATGCAGATAATAGCGTAGATATTGCTCATGGAGAGAGAGGTCCACTTCCATTTCTATCTTCCATGACAGATGATTGCATAGCTAAGGGAAAAGCTCTTGAACAAGGTGGAGCACATTATAATTTTACAGGCCCTCAGGGAGTTGGAATTGCAAATGTTGCAGATTCATTGGAAGTTATTAGAAAACTTGTATTTGAGGAGAAGAAAATATCAGCTAAAGGTTTAAAAGAAGTATTGGATACTAATTTTGGACAGTCAGCTTCTACTGAAAATGAAGCTGTTGAAATAGCAAATAGTATAAAGAACATAGATGGAGTCGAAAATTTAAGCAATGAAACCATAATATCAATAATACAAAATTTAATAAGCGAAAAAAATAAGGTTTCATCAAATAGCGGTTCAGTTGGTAATGTTCAAGGAGAAAATATACGACAAATGCTTTTGAACAAAGCTCCTAAGTATGGTAATGATATAGATGAAGTAGATGAATTGGCAAGTGAAGCAGCCGCTATATATTGTAATGAAGTGGAGAAATACAGAAATCCAAGAGGAGGACAATTTCAACCTGGACTTTATCCTGTATCTGCCAATGTGTCCATGGGACAACAGACAGGAGCAACTCCAGATGGAAGAAAAGCAGGAGAAGCGCTGGCAGATGGAGTTTCACCTGCTTCAGGAAGAGATGTAAGTGGTCCAACCGCAGCAGTTAATTCCGTGGCAAAAATAGATCACTGTAAAGCTTCAAATGGCACACTGCTTAATCAAAAATTTCATCCTTCTGCTCTTGCAGGATTGTCTGGACTTGAGAATTTATCTGCTCTTGTTCGTACGTTCTTTGATCAAAAAGGTATGCACGTACAATTTAATGTAGTTAGCAGGGAAACTCTTTTAGATGCTCAAAAGAACCCTGACAAATATAAGAGTCTGGTAGTACGTGTAGCTGGATACAGTGCACATTTTACATCCTTGGATAAGTCAATTCAGGATGATATTATAAAGAGAACTGAGCAGACTTTATAATAGTAATTAATATAATAGAGGGGAGCGGTTTTTTAAAACTACTTCCTTCTTGTTTTAAAGAAGCTTATGTAATTAGAGGTGAAAATATGGTAAATGAGATGGTGGATTTAAAGGCAAAAGGAATTGTATTTGATATTCAAAAATTTTCGGTGCATGATGGACCAGGGATTAGAACCATAGTGTTTTTAAAAGGATGTCCCCTTTCATGCAGGTGGTGCAGCAATCCAGAATCCCAATGCAGGGAGCCTCAGGTAATGTTTGTATCTAAGAATTGTATAGGGTGTGGAAAGTGTAAGGAAGTCTGCCCTGTAAATGCTGTGAATTTTGAACTTCCCTATAGAATAGATCAGTCAAAATGTATTAAATGTGGGAAATGTGTTGAAAATTGTTATGCCAATGCACTCGAAATGTCAGGAACTGAAAGAACAGTTGAAGAAGTTATAAGTGAATTGAAAAAAGACAACATGTACTATAGGCGTTCAGGTGGAGGAATAACTCTTTCCGGGGGCGAAGCATTGACTCAGGTAGATTTTATTGAAGAGCTTTTGAAGGGATGCAGGGCAAACAGATGGAATACTGCAGTTGAAACTGCCGCATTTGTAAATAAGGATGTTTTAAAAAGGATACTGCCGCTTTTGGATCTTGTGATGATGGATATAAAACATATGAACTCAGAAAAGCATAGGGAATATATAGGGCAGGGTAATGAAATTATACTTGAAAATGCGAAATTTATTGCCAGTTCAGGAACACAGCTCATTATACGGGTTCCTGTAATCCCGGGATTTAATGATGATAAGGATAATATTTTAAAATTATCACAATTTGTAGTATCTCTTAAAAATGTAAGAGAAATACATCTTTTGCCTTACCATAGGTTAGGTGAAAACAAATATGGTTATTTAGGGTATAAATACAAAATGCCGCCAATAGATCCCCCTTCCAATGAAGATATGAACAAGCTTAAGAACATAGTGGAAAGTTTCGGATTGATATGTAAAATTGGTGGAGTGAGCTAGATATATAAAAACATACTGGGCACATAAATTGATGATATAATTTGTATGCCCAGTATGTTTTTATATTTTATTACTATTAGTTACTTTAAACTTATGCGGGGATAAATTTTCATTCCTTAAAAATACTTTGCTAAAATAAGCAGCATCTAAATAACCTATTTCCAAAGCTATTTGGGTTATAGATTTATCAGTATTGATTAGAAGCTTTTTTGCTTTTTCAAGTCTTAATTTAGTAATGTACTGAATAAATGTAACACCTGTTTTCTGTTTGAAAAATCTGCTTAAATATTGGGGATTTAAATGGACAAAATTAGCTACCGAAGTGAGGTTTATCTGGTTATTAAAATTATTATCTATATATTTTAAAATTGCCTTTATAGTATTTTCACAAGAATCCGCAGTATTTTCATAAGAAACTTTAGATTTATTATTATTATTTGCGTTAGAAGAATCAAGCTTTTCTATGGAATTTATAACTTTAGTTACGGCAAGTTTTAAATCATTTGGTTTTACAGGTTTTAATATATAATTTGACACACCATATTCTATAGCTTCCTTTGCATAGTCAAATTTTTCATAGGCCGTTAATATAATGGTTTTTACATTTGGTAAAAAATCTATTATTTCCCTCTGGGCATCAAGACCGCTTTTTTTTGGCATTCTTATATCCATAAGTATTATATCAGGTTTGTAGATTTTGGAATTGAGTACTGCTTCGTAACCATTTTTACAATCTTTTGTTATGTCAATATTATAAAAATATTTCTGAAGTATTATCCTTAAAGCTTTTCTTTCTAATGGTTCATCTTCTGCGATCAAGAGTTTGTACATAATTAACCCCCCTTTAAATTGTCATAATTTTGGGAATGCGAATTTCTACTTTTGTACCTGCATTGAGTTTGCTTTTTATTTTTAATCCATATTTGCTGCCAAAATAATGCTGAAGTCTATTGTTGGTATTTTTCACGCCTATCCCAAATTGTTCTGGCATGCTGTCATTATTGTTTAAAAGAGTGAGAACATTTTCATCAATACCTTTGCCATTATCGGATATCGCAATTAAAATATCTTTTTCTGGAGTTAAACTGCCTTTTATTGAAATTTCCCCTCCTTCCGATTTTTCGGAAAGACCATGTGCCAGACAATTTTCTACTATAGGTTGTATGGTCATGGCTGGAATTCTGCATTCTAAAATATCCTCGTTTATTTCAATTTTATAAGTTATTCTATCACTAAATCTCATGGCTTGTATAACTAAATATCTTTTTGTGTAATCAATTTCATATTTTAGTTTAGGAAATTCTTCAGAATTTCTAAGACTGTATCTTAGGAGATCTGAAAGAGTATATATTAATTCTTCTGTTTTAGGAGCATCTTCAATTAGTGCCATTCTTGCTATTGTATTTAGGGTATTGAATAAAAAATGAGGATTGATTTGAGCTTGAATGGTCTTTAATTGCATTTTTTTAGCTTGATTCTCTAACTTTACTTTTTCTTCGCTTTCTCTCAATAGGTTTTCTTGTGTAAGCCTGTGAATTCCCATTTCAGCTATATATCTTGCCAAAAAATTATAAAATTCTACACAATTGTGGAGATAATCGCTTTCAACTAATTCAAGTGATTCAGTTACTTTCTCTAATTTTTGAATAGGTATTTCATATTCTCTTGAGAGTTTTTGCAAGTTTATGGAATCCTTGGTTTGTTTATTTTTTATGAGTACTTGTCCACCAAGTACTGCACCTAGATAATAGTCATCTACAATAATAGGAGCTGTAGAATCCATGAGACCTGTGTGACAGGTATATATTCTTGGATTTTTATCTTTCATAGCTAAAAAGCTAGCCTGTGAATCACATAATATGCAATTTTTTCTGCCCTTTGGAGAAGAACGCATCAGTGAGCAAAAAGGAGTGAAATTGGTTTCCTTGCATACGGGTATGCCGTTTATATCTACAATAATTGTAGGAAATTTAACTAATTTTGTAAGCCTATCTTGAATGTCTTTTAGAGCTTTTACATCGATAATATCTTCGAACTTTATGTTCTTTAGTAAATTCATTTTACTTTTTTTCCTCCTGACTACATATTATAAAATTATTTAATATAGTTAAATAATTAGCTCCACATATCAAGAAAATACAATAATTATTTATATATATAATACAAAAGCTAGTCGAATTTGTCAAAAAAATTTTACCGATTTAGTAATAAAATTTAATCAAAATAAAAACTAAAATTTATGGAGGTATTATTTTTATGGGACAAGAAGCATTAGGAATGATAGAAACTAAAGGTTTAGTAGGAGCTATTGAAGCTGCGGATTCAATGGTAAAGGCAGCAAATGTTACTTTAATAGGTTATGAAAAAATTGGTTCAGGTCTTGTAACCGTTATGGTAAGAGGTGATGTAGGAGCAGTAAAGGCTGCTACAGATGCTGGGGCAGCTTCAGCTAAAAGAATAGGAGAAATTGTATCAATACATGTTATTCCAAGACCTCATACAGATGTGGAAAAAATATTACCTAAAATTTCAGAATAATTGATTAGGGGTAGTTAGTATGAATAATGATTTAATAGAAAAGGTTTTAGAAGAAGTTAGAAAAAATATAGATTTGAAAAATATTGACATGAAAAAGGTAGACAAAATCATACAATCATCATCTGAAAATTTAAAGGAATCAAAAGAAGTACAAGAAAACAATGATACAGAAAAAGGTAATAAGAGGGAAAAAAAGGAGGCAGATGTAATGAGTGCACCATCACCGATAACTGAATTTGTAGGAACAGCTATAGGAGATACAGTTGGGTTGGTTATAGCAAATGTTGACAGCCTTTTGCATGAGAAGATGGGATTAGATAAAAAATATCGTTCAATAGGAATAATAAGCGACAGGACAGGAGCAGGACCTCAGATAATGGCTGCCGATGAAGCAGTAAAGGCTACAAATACAGAGGTAGTAAGTATTGAACTTCCAAGAGATACAAAGGGTGGAGCAGGACACGGAGCACTTATAATTTTAGCTGCAGAAGATGTGTCTGATGCAAGAAGAGCAGTAGAAGTTGCCCTTAAAGACACAGAGAGAACCATGGGTGATGTATATGGGTGTGATGCAGGGCATGTGGAACTTCATTACACTGCTAGGGCAAGTTTAGCATTGAATAAAGCTTTTGGTGCTCCTATAGGAAAAGCTTTTGGAATAATTGTTGGTGCTCCCGCAGGAGTAGGAGTAGTAATGGCAGATACAGCATTAAAAACTGCAAATGTAGATCTAGTAAGTTATGCCAGCCCAGCTGGAGGAACATCATATTCTAACGAGGTTATTATAACTATAACTGGTGATTCAGGTGCTGTTAGGCAGTCAGTAATTGCAGCTAGGGAAGTAGGATTGTCTATATTAAAATCAATGGGACAAAATCCTGTGTCCACTACAGGTAAACCTTATATTTAATATACAATTTATGATGAATTTATAATAAGACATCCTTTTATGACCAATTATTGTGTTTGAAAAGGATGTCTTGTGTATAGTGATTAAAAGGAGGTTTTGGTGTGGAGGCACTTGGAATTATTGAAACTATTGGAATGGTTCCAGCTGTGGAAACGGCAGATGTTTGCTTGAAATCGGCAAATGTAAGATTGATAGGATATGAGCTTTCAACAGGCGGGATGGTAACTATAAAGGTTACAGGTGATGTTGGAGCAGTTAAGGCGTCTGTGGATGCAGCTAAGTCCAGCCCCGCTGCTCGAAGTAAGATATTTTCGACATTAGTTATTCCAAGACCAGCTAAGGGTATAGAGCTGATGGTTAATTCTAAAGTTGATAAAACAGTAAGCGGTTCTATCAGGGAAACTACTGATTTAGAAGAAGTAAATTTAACAGATAAAAGAGAAAAAACTACGGAAAAAGAGGTCTGCAATTTATGTCATGATCCTAAATGCCCGAGAAGAAGATCGCAGCCTAAGAATTTGTGTATACACTATAAAGACACTATAAAGACAACATAGATTTTTGAGAGGAGAATAAAGATGGAAATAGTAGATAAAGATTTACAGTCAATACAGGAAGTTAGAAATCTTATAGCAAAAGCAAAAAAGGCTCAGGAAGAGTTTAGAAAGTTTTCACAAAATGATGTGAACAAAGTAATAGAAAATATGGTTAAGGCTTCAGAGGCTAATGCTGTAAAACTTGCAAAAATGGCTCATGAAGAAACAGGTTTCGGGAAATGGCAGGATAAAGTTGTAAAGAATAAATTTGCCAGCAGAGTAATATATAACAATATTAAAGACATGAAAACCACTGGCATCATAAAAGATGATAAAGAGAAAAAAGTAATGGATATAGCTGTTCCTGTAGGAGTTGTGGCTGGATTAATACCATCAACAAATCCTACTTCTACTGTAATGTACAAGTCAATTATAGCTTTAAAAGCAGGTAATGCCATAGTATTTTCTCCACATCCATCAGCTAAAAATTGTATTATTGAAACAGTGAAAGTATTGAGTAAAGCTGCAGTAGAAGCAGGAGCTCCTGAAGGAATAATAGGAGCTATGACAATTCTTTCTATGGCAGGAACCGACGAGTTAATGAAAAATAAAGATACTGCATTGATACTTGCAACAGGTGGAGAAGCTATGGTAAAGGCAGCTTATAGTTCAGGAAATCCAGCTATAGGAGTTGGCCCTGGGAATGGACCAGCATTTATTGACAAATCAGCAGATATTCATCTTGCAGTAAAGAGAATAGTGGATAGCCAAACTTTTGATAATGGGGTTATATGTGCTTCAGAGCAGTCCATAGTTGTGGAAAAATGCATAAAAGACAAAGTAATTGAAGAATTGGGAAAACAGAAAGTGTACTTTTTAAATAAAGAGCAATCTGAAAAATTAGGCAAATTTATTTTGAGATCAAATGGTACAATGAATCCACAGATAGTTGGAAAGAGTGCACAGGTTCTGGCGCAGCTTTCAGGAATTACCATACCTTCAGATACTAAGGTTTTGATTTCAGAACAGACAACAGTTGGTAAGAAAAATCCTTATTCAAGAGAAAAGCTTACTCCAATACTTGCTTTTTATTGTGAAGAAACTTGGAAAGATGCTTGTGATAGATGTATCGAATTATTAATGAACGAAGGAAAAGGACATACACTTATAATTCATTCAAATAATGAGGATATAATAAAGAAATTTGCACTTACAAAACCTGTATCAAGAATACTCGTAAATACTCCAGGAGCATTAGGCGGTATTGGTGGAGCTACAAATCTTGTACCAGCTTTGACATTGGGTTGTGGAGCAGTTGGTGGCAGTGCAACTTCAGATAATGTAGGACCTATGAATTTATTAAATATAAGAAGAGTTGCATACGGAGTTAGAGAATTAGAGGATATAAAAGCAAGTGTAGGTGCTGAATCTGGATCTTCTTGTGATTCTCAAGGTTTATCAGAGGATTATATACAAAGCATCGTGAAAAGTATAATGAGTAAATTAAATAATTAATATTGTTTGTTATATTAAATTAAGAAAATTAATTGATGTTAGGAGATAAGGTTTTTTATGAACACATTTAAAATTAAACCTGTTGTGTATTTTGACACGGATTCCATAAAATATCTTAATAATTTAAAAGAAAAAAAATCATTGATTATAACAGATCCTTTTATGGTCAAAGCAGGATTTATAAACAAAGTAACAGATATTTTTAAAAATAATAATGTGGAATATAAAGTATTTTCAGGAATTAGGCCGGATCCACCAGTTGAAGTAGTTGCAGAAGGTGTAAAAGAAATGATATCTTTTAAACCTGATGTTATAGTGGCACTGGGAGGCGGTTCATCTATTGATGCTACAAAAAGCATACTGGCATTTACTATGAAAATATTAAAGAATAATGAAAGTGGATATAAGAGACCCTTGTTTATTGCTATTCCCACTACTAGTGGAACAGGTTCAGAAGTTACTTCATTTTCTATAATTACTACAGGAAATAAGAAAGTTTCATTAATTGATGAGAACTTAATACCTGATGTGGCCATATTAGATGCAAGTTTTGTTAAAACAGTGCCTGGAAGAATAACTGCAGATACAGGAATAGATGTTTTAACCCATGGAATAGAAGCTTATGTTTCAAATAAAGCTTCAGATTTTAGTGACGCACTAGCTGAAAAATCCATGAAAATAGTAATTAAATATTTACCTGAGGTTTATAAAAATGGTGATAATGTGGAAGCCAGAGAAAAATTACATAATGCTTCCTGCATGGCGGGTATGGCTTTTACAAATGCTTCTCTTGGAATTAACCACAGTATGGCCCATATACTTGGGGGAACTTTTCATATACCTCACGGCAGGGCCAATGCAATATTATTGCCCTATGTTATTAGATACAATGCCAATTTGGAAAGCGGTGAGTGTACTAAGACAGCTTTAAGGTACAGAGACATATCTAAGTTCCTGGGTCTGCCTTCTTCTACAGTTAAAGAAGGTGTGATAAGCCTTATTTGTGCTGTGAATGTAATTCTGGGTTTAACAAACACACCTAAAAATTTAAAAGAGGCTGGAATAGACAGACAGGAGTTTGTTAGTAAACTTGAACTTATGGCAGAAGTTGCCCTTGAGGACAGGTGCACTCCTACAAGTCCAAGAATTCCAAGTAAAGAGGAGTTAATTACTTTATTTAAAGAGGCCTATGGAGATTAGATTAGAATGTTAAAAATTTGAGATTAGTTTGATCCTTAAATTATTATCAAAAAATGGTTTCAAAAAAATTTTATTTGAATAATATATAGTAATAAACCAAGTTTTAAAATACTAATGATAAAATTAAACTATAAACTTATAAAAGCACAATCAAAGGGATATATCAAAAATTATTTTTGATATATCCCTTTTTAATGCATTTTATAAAACTGTAAATGAAGGATAAGTATGAATTTATGATAATTTGTTAAATTATTTGTTATTTTTATATTATAAAATTTCATTTATATAATATAGTTGAAATAATAATTTCATTTATTATTTTAAAGCTGAAATCTCCAATGAAGTTAAAAAAGGCTTGATATAAAAAATAAATTATTGTAATTGCTGTATGGTTTACAATATTAAAGGTTTAGTTTGAAATGGTTTTATAAATAACTAAATATAACCTGATTATCTTAAAATATAGCATATATATATTAAAATCAGTTTTTAAAAGCCCTATATATATGAAAAATTCAAGTAAACAATATATTCATAATTATACGAATATTTAGACAAGAATTAATTTTGTAAATTATAATCCATAAAAAATTTAAAATGAATTAATAATTTTTTTATGGATTATAATTTAGTATGAATTTTGTTATAATCCATTCTGTAAATTTAATTACAAATTATGAATCATATAATAGCTTTGGTTTCATTAAACGTATACATGATTAATCAATTATGAATTAAAAGGTAATAAAATATTAAATTGATAAAAAATCAATAAAAAAAATTACAAAATAACATTGATTTGTATAATAAATGGTGGTATTATAATAAAAACATTCATTCATTATATGGTGATGTTGATTTGTAATTGTATATTTAAATTTTAATATGATATGTTGGGGATGTAGTTTTAAAAATTATCGTTATTAAAAACAGGATTGCAATTACAGATTAAAACAATGCATTGTTTTATTTTCTATATTAATTAAGACAAACTATAAAAAGTCTATGGATTATTAAAATATTTATTTGGCTTTAAAGTTGTAAGAAAAATATACAAGGGGGCAATAATTTATGAAAGATATTTTCAGAACAAAATCTATTGATAGTCTTATAGCGGAGACTAAGGGTAAAGAATCTTTACAAAAGGTGTTGGGTTCTTTTGAGCTCACCATGCTTGGCATTGGAGCTATCATAGGTACAGGTATATTTGTTTTAACTGGAATAGCAGCAGCAAATTATTCTGGACCAGCACTTGTAATTTCATTTATTATAGCAGGTTTAGCCTGTGGTTTTGCTGCACTGTGTTATTCAGAAATTGCAGCTATGGTTCCAGTAGCCGGAAGTGCATATACTTATGGCTATGCGGCATTAGGAGAATTTTGGGCCTGGATCATAGGCTGGGATCTAATTCTTGAATATGCTTTTGCAATTGGTACAGTGGCAATTGGATGGAGCGGTTATTTTACCAGTATATTAGGAAATTTGGGAATTACACTTCCAACTGCGATTACAAAAGCACCTTTTGAAGGTGGATTAATAAATTTACCTGCAGTATTAATACTTGTAGTTATAACAGCTATTCTTGTAGCTGGTGTAAAACAGAGTACCACTACAAATAATATAATAGTTGCCATAAAATTGGCTGTGGTATTGTTATTTATAGTATTAGGAGTAGGACATGTAAAACCGGTAAACTGGCATCCATTCATGCCTTATGGATGGAATGGGGTTTTCGCAGGTGCATCAGTAATATTCTTTGCTTATATAGGATTTGATGCTGTTTCCACTGCAGCAGAGGAAGTTAAAAATCCCCAAAAGGATTTACCAAGAGGTATTATAGCTTCATTAATTATTTGTACTATATTATATATTGTAGTATCAGCTATATTAACAGGTATGGTTCCATATCTGAAATTTAAAGAAACAGCGGCTCCAGTGGCATTTGCCCTTCAGCAGGTAGGTATTAATTGGGGTTCAGCATTGGTTTCAGTAGGTGCAATTTGTGGTTTAACTTCAGTGTTGATTGTTATGATGTTTGGCCAAACTCGTATATTATTTGCAATGTCAAGAGACGGATTACTTCCAAAAGTGTTTGGACATGTTAATTTGAAATTCCATACACCTGTAAAAAGTACACTGATGGTAGGTATTATAACCATGGTTGTAGCTGGGTTCACTCCAATTGGAATTGTTTCAGAACTTACTAATGTAGGTACACTATCGGCATTTATTATAGTATCAGCATCAGTTGTAGTTTTACGAAAAAAAGATCCTGATAGACCAAGATCATTTAAGGTTCCATTTTCACCTATTACTCCTATATTTTCCATAGTAGCTTGTGCATTCTTAATAGCACATCTTCAAACGGTAACTTTATTGAGATTTGTAGTATGGCTTGTTATTGGCTTAATACTCTATTTTGCATATGGATACAAGCATAGTACTATTACTGAAGATAATGCTGGAGAAAAAGCTATATAATAAAAATTTAAAATAATTATGTATGATAAAAATAGATACAGTAAAAATGGCTGTATCTATTTTATCCATAAAGCGTATAGGATATTGAAAAAACAGTGGAGATAAAAAATAAAAAATAAAAAAATAATGAAAAACTATTGACATTTAGGACATAAGGTATTATTATTACATATAATAATTTGAAAAGATTAATCGTAATTGAGATGTAATTTAAAATATAAAAACTGTGATAGGGAAGAGTAGATAGTAAAAGATTTTAAAGAGAGTGGGGTAAGGTGAAAGCTCACAAATTGGAAACTGTTGAAAATCACCCTGGAGTTGTAAGCTGAAACATAGTAAGCTATATCGGCAAAGCCGTTAATGGAATCAAGTAAAAAATTGGGTGGTACCGCGGACCAAACTTCTCGCCCCAGGCAGAGTAGTTTGGTTTTTTTATATGTAAATTTTTAAATTGTAGTCAGTACAATGTGCGAAATTTACAGAATTATCGGTCAACTTTAATCTGTTAAAGAAAATAAAGGCATAAAAATAAAAACAAGTATGTTAAAAAAATAACAATTAGGGGGCTTTATATATGAAAATTAGGGGCGCAGAAGTGCTGTTAAAATGTATGACAGAACAAGGAGTAGATACTGTTTTTGGATATCCGGGGGGTACTGTTCTTCCCATATATGATGCTTTATACAGTTCAGGGGAAATAACTCATATATTAACTGCTCATGAGCAAGGGGCTACTCATGCGGCAGATGGATATGCCAGATCTACAGGAAAAGTTGGAGTGGTAATTGTAACTTCAGGTCCAGGTGCAACTAATACAGTGACTGGAATTGCCACAGCTTACAGGGATTCAGTCCCTATTGTAGTATTTACCGGTCAAGTACCTTTAAATCTTTTAGGAAAGGATTCATTTCAAGAAGTAGATATTGTGGATATTACAGCATCTATAACCAAGAAGAATTATATTGTAAAAAATGCAGAGGAATTACCTTGTATTGTAAGAGAAGCATTTAAAGTAGCAGCTAGCGGAAGACCTGGACCTGTAGTGGTAGATATACCTAAAGATATACAGGAATTAGAAGTCGATTATGAGCCTGAAATAAATAGTTGTGCTGTACCTGAAGAGAGTGAAAAAGAGCTTTATGATCTTGATAAAGCAATTGATATGATAAATAATAGTGAAAGGCCTGTTATATATTCAGGAGGTGGCTCGGTTATATCTGGAGCAGAAAAAGAGCTTATGGAATTGGTAGAAAAAACGGATTCGCCAATTACCTGCTCTCTTATGGGGATTGGAGCCTTTCCTGGAAATCATAAAAATTATATGGGAATGGTGGGTATGCACGGCAATCCATGTTCAAATTATGCTGTAAGCAATTGTGACCTACTGATAGCCATAGGAGCACGATTTAGCGACAGAGTTATAAGTAAAGTAGAAGCTTTTGCACCTAAGGCAAAGATCATCCATATAGATATAGATTTAAAAGAATTTGGCAAAAATATAAGTGAAGATATTTCCATAAGGGGAGATGTTAGAGAAGTACTTCAAAGGATGAATGGTAAATTAAAAAATGCTAATCATGAAAAATGGATGAATAGAATAAAAGAATGGAAAGAGCAAGAAGAGGATCCTTTTAAAGAAAATTGCAGATTAAGCCCTAAACTTATAATGAACTCCCTTTATAAGATTACTAAAGGAGATTGTATAATAACTACGGAGGTAGGGCAAAATCAAATTTGGACTGCACAATATTTTAAATTCTTAAAACCAAGAAGGTTTATATCT
Organism: Clostridium moutaii; assembly: GCF_041205085.1. Taxonomy (NCBI): domain Bacteria; kingdom Bacillati; phylum Bacillota; class Clostridia; order Eubacteriales; family Clostridiaceae; genus Clostridium; species Clostridium moutaii. The sequence continues at coordinate 126,398 of NZ_JBGEWD010000006.1, read as the reverse complement.
TCAGGAGGACTTGGAACCATGGGTTATGGTCTTGGTGCATCTATAGGGGTATCTGTTGGAAACCCAGGAAAGAAGGTAATAAATGTGGCAGGAGATGGCAGCTTTAAGATGAATTCCACTGAGCTTGCCACTGTTGCAAAATATAAATTGCCTATTGTACAATTACTTTTGAATAACCATGCTTTAGGCATGGTACACCAATGGCAGGACATGTTTTATAATAAGAGATTTTCATATACGGAATTTGAAAATGATGTGGATTTTATGAAGTTGGGAAAAGCTTATGGTATAGAGACTTTTAAAATAGAATCCAATGATCAGGTTGAGAAAATTTTAATGAAGGCTTTAAATTTAAATAAGCCTGTTATAGTAGAATGTGTTATAAACAGAGAGGAAAGGGTTCACCCTATTGTCCCGCCAGGTGCAGCTATAACAGAAATCATAAGATAAAGGAAGGAGTAGACTATACCCCTTCCTTTTTGTATTTTAGGCTTTTTTTGTTATTCTACCTTGAAATAATTCATATGAGTACAAAAGTATACATATGATGTAAGAACTAATTATGGTCATAAGTAAAGTCTGAACTATCCTGGGTATCCACAAGAACATAAAACCTTTAGCCATAAGAGCTGGAGTGAATATCAGTAAAATATAGGTATTTAAAGTTGACACCAGAATACCTGAAATTCCCAAAGATATTACCAGCTTGAAATAACTGCCATTTATAAAATCATGGGCTTTTCCGCTTCCTTTTTTAATAAATACATTTATAATAAACAGTATAATGCCTATGGCACCTATAAGCATAAAACCAAGGCTAAGGTATTGAGATTTTGTGTCTAGGGAAATAAGTAATTTACCTAAATAGGACTGAGGTATAAATTTTATGGCTATAAAATTTAAGAAACCTATTAAAAATAATAATATAAAAAAGATATTATAGTAACTTACAATTTTATGTTCCTTAGTATTTTTTATATGTTTCCATATGACAGCAGGTAAAAAACCAGCAATAATATTGGTTATAGTAAGCAGGGGGATATATGCTCCCATAGGACTCATTATATAACCCAATATATCTACTAAACCACCTGCAATTCCACCATAGAGTGGACCAAACAAAAGTCCCGGCATCACATAAAATATAGCACTAAAACTTATTCTCATAGTAAGTGTGCCACCTGCGGCTATCAATATAGAAAAAGATCTTAACACCAGCGCAATGGCAATAAACACAGCAGTAGTAACGAGAAATTTTGTATTCATTCTATTTTTCATATCCTTTACCTCCAGTGTATATATTTGAAAACGTTTTACACAGGGCTAATGATATTTTTTCATAGAAACACCTCTTTTCTCTTTAATGTGGTCACATTAAAGAGAAAAGAGGTAAATATAAGATCTCTTTAATGTAACAGCGGAAGCAACATTATATCATAAGCTTTAAATTAATAATGTAATGGATTTAAGCTTTTCGTTTAGAGACAACCTCCCATTCTCTAACACTTTATGCATAATATTTACTCTGCTACTTAATTTAATTATATAAAATAGTACAGGCGTTGTCCATAGGTTTTTTATAATATCTGGATGAATTAATGGTATTTATATGTTTAAAAGTAAAAATTTTGTATGGCAATATCAATATAGAATTTTTTAAGAAAGTAAATCTTTTATGTCTCTATAAACCAGTATATTTGATATGCCTCCATAATATCTTATTATTCCATCTATTACAGTTATAGGCGGTTCAAATCCTTTTTGTATAATATTTTCAACTCTGCTTTCCTCCTCTTTTAAAAATTTTGTCTTATTCAATTCTACAAAGTTTATATCTATATTTTCTGACACATCACTTATTTCAAGAAAGTTTTTTAAGTTATCATATAAGTCTTTAGTTTTCATAAATGTAAGTTTATCTGATGATCCGGAAGCATTATGATTGTTTTTGCAGTTTGAGCAATCAGCACATCTGGATTCTTGTGAACAATTATTGAAGTTATCATTACTGCCACAATAGTTGATTCCAGATAAAACAGCATTTTTATTTCCGTATATGTTGATTTTTATTTTCATATAGTACAATCCTTTCATATTTTAAATTTATCAGAAGGCTATCAGTGCTAGCATCCTCAGCTTCGTAAAGTGGGGATGTTAAGCAATGTTACGCATATGGATAAGTTCTTCTAAGGTTTAGATACGAAAAGCATTCCTTTATGAGCAAACTTCACCTGAAACTAATAAGAAACACCTGATAAGAATTATAATATCATATATTAAATATTTATACTAAGTATAATTTAAATTCTGCTTATGTTGACAAAAGGTGCATTTGAAAATAAAATTATTATATCGTAGTAAATTGCTATGATTTATATACGGAGTGTTTAAAATTTATAATTGCATAGGAGAGATAATCAATGAAGAGAGAAATATATATGGATTATGCAGCTACAACTTTTGTAAAGCCAGAAGTTTTAAAAGAAATGATGCCATATTTTACTGGGTATTTTGGAAATCCTTCTTCCGTTTATTATATATCAAGAAAAACTAAGATGGCAATAGATAAGGCCAGGAAATGTATATCAAAAGTTATAAATGCAAATAAAGATGAAATATTTTTTACAAGTGGAGGTTCGGAGGCAGATAATTGGGCCATAAAGGGAATTGCTATGGCTAATGAGAAAAGGGGCAAACATATAATAACTACAGAGATAGAACATCATGCGGTGATAAATACCTGCAATTATTTAGAACAACACGGGTTTAAGATAACCTATCTTCCAGTTGATAAATTTGGAATGGTTAATTTGCAGGAGCTTGACGAAGCTATTACAGAAGATACTGTACTTGTATCTGTAATGTTTGCAAATAATGAAATAGGAACCATAGAGCCTATAAAAGAAATAGGTGAGCTTTGCAAAAAGAAAGGTGTGTTATTTCATACAGATGCAGTTCAGGCAGTGGGAAATGTGCCTATTGATGTCCAGAATATGAATATAGATTTACTTTCCATGGCAGCACATAAGTTTTATGGACCTAAAGGAATGGGAGCTCTTTATGTAAAAAGAGGAGTTAAAATAGACAGTTTGATTCATGGAGGTTCTCAGGAAAGAGGGCGAAGGGCCGGAACGGAAAATATTGCAGGAATAGTTGGTATGGGAAAAGCATTGGAGATTGCAGCTCAAAATATGAATAAAGAGAGTAAAAGACTTATATATTTACGGGATAAACTGATAGATGGACTTTTAAACATACCTGATACCAGCTTAAATGGTCATGAAATTAATAGACTTCCGGGCAATGTAAATGTAACTTTTGACTTTGCAGATGGAGAAATTATAGTTATGGCATTAGATGACATTGGAATATGTGTCTCTACAGGAAGTGCATGTTCAGCAGGAGCAATAGAGCCTTCTCATGTACTCACAGCTATAGGACTTTCTGAAAATGGTGCAAAGAGTTCCATAAGACTTACCCTGGGAGCAAAAACTACTGAAGATGATGTGGATTATGTGGTAAAGACTCTAGGTGATATAGTTTTAAAGTTAAGGGAAAATAATAAAAAATGGAATGAAAGAATGCATTAAGCTAAGCAATTATATTTTAAATTAGAATAGGTGATAAAATGGGAAAAAAAGTAGTAGTAGGTATGAGCGGCGGAGTTGATAGCTCTGTTGCGGCATACCTTTTAAAAAAGCAGGGATATGAAGTAATAGGAGTAACAATGCAGGTGTGGCAGGATGATGATTATTATCAGGGAATGGAAGGAGGATGCTGTTCTCTAAGTGCGGTAGAGGATGCCAGGGCTGTGGCATATCATTTGGACATTCCCTATTATGTTATGAATTTTAAAGATGTATTTAAAAGTAATGTGATAGATTGTTTTGTAAATGAATATATGAAAGGAAGGACACCCAATCCCTGTGTAGCTTGTAATAAGTATATAAAATTTGAAGAACTCTTAAAAAGAGCAATGGAGTTAGGAGCAGATTACGTGGCAACAGGTCATTATGCAACGGTGGAGAAGATAAATGGAAGATATGTACTCGTTAAATCCAAAGACATTAGGAAGGATCAAACCTATGCTCTTTATAATTTGACTCAATTTCAATTGTCACATACCCTTATGCCCTGTGGGATATATAATAAGGAGGAAGTGCGAAAAATAGCCAAGAAAATAGGCTTGGCTGTGCATAATAAAAGGGATAGCGAGGAGATATGTTTTATTCCAGACAATGATCATGGCTCTTATATAAAAAGAGTCATGCCAAGTGGAGTAAAAGAAGGCAATTTTGTGGATAAACAGGGAAACATACTTGGAAAACACAGGGGAATAGTTTATTATACCATAGGACAAAGAAAAGGACTTGGAATAGCTTTTGGAACACCTATGTATGTTATAGATATAAATTCAGTGACCAACGAAGTTGTGCTTGGAAAACAGGAAGACATTTTCAAGAAAAACTTGACTGCAGGAGATTTGAATTTTCTTCCTTTTGAAAAATTGGCAAAACCTATGAAGGTTCAGGCCAAAATAAGATATTCTGCTGTACCGGCAGAAGCGGTAATAAGTATGCTGGATGAAAAAAAAGTGAAAGTTGAATTTGTTGAAAAGCAAAGGGCAATTACAAAAGGCCAGTCTGTAGTATTTTATAATGGAAATGTTCTTGTTGGAGGAGGAATTATTGAAAGTGTACACTGATTAATGTTAAAATTATAAAAAATGGGATATGAAGGGGATTTTTAATGTGAATGATTTGCCGAAAATATTTGATAGTTTTAGTGATTCTAGGAAAAAAGGATTTATAACGATAAAAAATTTAAAAGATGAGGGAAGGAAAGTTGTAGGTACTTTTTGCACATTTACTCCCTGGGAGATCATAAATGCTTCTGGTGCAGTATCTGTATCTCTTTGTGCTAAAAGTGATGAAACTATAGAAGATGCTGAAAAATATCTTCCTAGAAACTTGTGCCCTCTTATAAAGTCAAGCTATGGATTTGCAGTAACGGATAAATGTCCATATTTTTATTTTTCGGATTTAATAGTAGGTGAAACTACCTGTGATGGAAAAAAGAAAATGTATGAATATTTATCTGAAATAAAAAATGTACATGTTATGCAGCTTCCTCAGACAAGTAAGGGTGAGAATTCCTTTAAGTTATGGAAAGATGAAATATTAAAATTTAAAAGTGTACTCGAGAGAGAGTTTAATGTTAGTATAACAGAACAAAAAATACGAGAATCTATAAAAATAAGAAATGAGGAAAGAAAAGCTTTAATGAAACTTTCCGCATTGGGAAAGATGGATCCGCCGCCTATAACGGGACTGGAGATGCTTAGAGTTCTAAGTGGTGCTTCTTTTAAGTGGGACAAAAAAACGGAAATAGAAGAAATTTATAATTTAATAGATGATGTTGTAAAAAAACAAGAAGGCGGTGAGAAGAAGGTTCCGCAGAATGCTAAAAGAATACTTATAACAGGATGTCCTTTAGGGGAAGCCACTGAAAAGATAATAAATGCCATAGAAGGAAATGGCGGAGTTGTAGTATGTTATGAAAACTGTACTGGAATTAAAGAGATAAGCAAATTGGTAGATGAAGAGAAGGAGCCTATAGATGCTTTAACTGAAAAATATTTAAATATAGGATGTTCTTGTATGACACCAAATGATAACAGAACCAATTTGATATGTCAGCTTATTGAGGAATATAAAGTGGATGGAGTAGTTGACGTAATTCTTCAGGCCTGCCATACATATAGCGTAGAATCCTATGGCGTTAAAAAAGTTGTTACTGAAGAGGAAGGCATTCCGTATATTAGTATAGAAACGGATTATTCTCAGACAGATATAGGACAAATAAAAACAAGGATGGCAGCGTTTATAGAAATGCTTTAACTTCACATTAAAGGCTCTTGCTTTTATAAAAGTAAGAGCCTTTATAATACAAGAAATTAATTTGTGTATCCAAGGTTACAGATAATTTTTATTATTTAAGGTATTATATAGGAAATAGATAAAATTTTTAATCTGACCTGTGAAAAAGTAAATTATATATAGGAGGTAAAATAATGAAGGTACTTATAATCTGTTCAGAAAAAAGCGGAGATTTGCCTGAAAATGAATTTTATATAAAGATGGACAGTAGATTTGCAAATTCAAAATTTATACCTAATATGAAGAACTCTAAAGAAGTATGTACAGTGTGCGGCAAGGAATGTATCTGGTGCAGGGGAAGATATAAATTGAATTTTACAGAGAATATAAGCGAAATAATAAAGCTTCCGGATTTATATAGAAAATTTGAAGATTACCCTCTGAAATATTTACCGGATAGATTTAAAAAGCATGATATAGCTATTCTAATAGGAATACATGAAGACATAATAGTGGAAATTCCAAAACTAATACATGAAAGCGGAGGTAAAGGAATAATAGCACCTTGTGAGGGTGCAAATTGGATGTCAAAATGGACAAAAGAAAAACTTATAGAGGAATGTGAAAAATACAATTTACAATATACCTTTCCAAAACCATTCTGTACTTTGAGCTATGGAAAGTTTCCTGTTATAAATAAATTTATCGATTTTTTTAAAATTGGAAAACCTAAGTTTAAGCTCTATGTCAATGAAAAGAATGTAATAGTAAAAACAGAAGTAATAATATCCGCACCTTGTGGAAATGGTTATAATATAGCAAAACATCTTGTAGGTAGAAAAATGGGGGAAGATGCAAGAAAATCTCTTGCAAAGTATTGGCACAGCTATCCTTGTCTTGGAGATATGCATGTAGATGGAGAACTTGGAGATACTCCCCTTCATATAAGCGGATATACTCATTACAGTGCACTGGAAAATGCTGAAATAGTGAGAGTCTAAAAGATTTAACATTTAAAGTGTTGATCTTTTTATCCATGTACTATAAAGTGAAATTAAAAAGCTGGGAACTTGAGAGTGATTGGTAGATGAAGATAATAGTAATAGATCTCAAGGAGAAAATGGGCAGACTTATTGTTAAAATGGTCAGGAATACAGGTGAATTGGATATAGCGGGGGCTGTGATTTAGCACTGGCTATATCCTATTTTTGTATATGCATAATATATGGTTTGTTGAAAATAATATACTATATAGGTACATTGTTAAATAAACAAAATTCATATGAATAAATAATTAAATAAGGTATATGACAATAATTACATTATATTATATATATACACCTAAAAATCATTATGATAAAATAAGGTTGATTAAAAGATGAATTCATCAATATTATAGTAAGTATAAAAAGGAGCAGTTATATGAAAAAGATAATTATTATATTTACTGGCGGAACAATATGTATGAAAAAGGATGAAAACAATGCCTCTGTTGTGTCCATGACTGGAGAGGATATACTTAAACTCACTCCGGGGCTTGATAAAATTGCAATGATAGATTTCTTGAATTTTTCCATGATTCCAGGACCCCACATGACTCCTGAAAAAATGTTTGAATTGTCTAAACTTATATCAGAAAAGGTGGAAAAGGAAGGTTATGATGGGGTAGTTGTAACTCATGGTACAGATTCACTGGAAGAGACAGCATATCTTGTGGATCTCACTTATAGAGGCTCAAAACCTGTGGTATTTATGGGAGCTATGAAAAGCAGTTCCGAACTTGGGTGGGATGGCGCAGTAAATTTAGTGGATGCAGTTAATACTGTGATTTCCAGAGAGGCTTTAAATAGGGGGGTAATGGTGGTTATGAACAGGGAGATACATTCTGCATCACAGGTGACAAAAACCAATACTCGCACTCTGGATACTTTTAAAAGCATGGATTTTGGTCCTATTGGATATGTGGAGAACAACCATGTATATTTTTACTATAACTATATTAAGAGGCAGTACATACCTGCTGAAAATATAGACAGCAACGTGGAGCTGGTAAAATGCGCCTGTGGCATGGATGACAGGATTTTAAGATTTATAGTTGAGTCAGGAAGCCATGGAATAATAATAGAGGGTATGGGAAGAGGGAATATACCGCCTAAGATGGTAAGTGGTGTGGAGTATGCCTTGAGCAAGGATATACCTGTGGTTTTAGTATCCAGGTGTATTGCAGGAAAGGTTCTGGATGATTATGGATATGGAGGTGCAGGAAGAGAACTTATTGAAAAAGGAGTTATCCTTGGGGATAATCTTCCTGGCCAAAAGGCTCGGATCAAGCTCATAGTTTCACTGGGGTTTACAAGGAATGTGGATAAAATAAAAGACGTATTTGAGAAAGGTTATTATTAAAATAAAAATAGCTTTAAGGTAAGGGGGTGCAATTATGGATGCTACAGATTATAAAATAATTCATATACTTCTTGAGGATGGAAGAATATCCATGAAGGAACTGGCTAAAAAGGTGCCCTTGAGCCCTCCGGCAGTGGCCGAAAGAATTAAAAGACTTGAAGATTCAAAGATCATATCAGGATATAAAGCCATCATAGATTATAGTAAACTTGGGAAAAATATAAACGTACTTATAAATTTGGATATGAAGGTAGAAAAGACTGAAAAGTTTATGAAATTTATAGGTAATGAGGATGCAATAGTTGAATGTCATCATGTTACGGGTCCCTATTGCAAAATTATAAAGGCATGTGTAGATAATATTGTAGAGCTGGAAAAACTCATCCAAAGAATACAGAAGTTTGGAAATACGGAGACATTTATAATACTTTCTTCAATTATAAAAGAACAAATAAGTTTTAATTCTCAGGAAAACAAATAAATTTTGGGAGAGATGTTTATGGATAATTATAATCTTCAACGTGAAGAAATAGAAAGAGTATATGGAAAAGTAAGCCCTTTTGAACTTAAAGATAGATTAATAAATCTAGCTAAAGAATCTGAAGAAAGTGGAGTGCATTCACTTTTAGATGCAGGCAGGGGAAATCCAAATTGGATTGCAGCAACTCCAAGGGAAGCCTTTTTTACCTTTGGTCAATTTGCAGTGGAAGAAAGCCGTAGAGTCTGGAGTGACAATGACTTGGGTGGTATGCCCCAAAGATTGGGAATTGCCCATCGGTTTGTGGATTTTTTAAACAGGAATGAAAGGGCTCCGGGAATTAGACTTCTTAGAAAAATGATTAATTATGGTGTGACAATAAAAGGTTTTGAGGCTGATGAGTGGATACATGAACTGGCAAATGGAATTATTGGAGACAATTATCCCCAACCGGATAGAATGCTTAAGCATATAGAAAGTGTGGTTCATGATTATCTCATTCAAGAATTATGTTATAATGAGCCTTTGGAAAGAAAATTTGATTTGTTTGCGGTGGAAGGAGCTACTGCAGGCATGTGCTATATTTTTGACAGCCTAATTGCAAATAATATATTATCAAAGGGAGATAAAATCGCAATTATGGCACCAATTTTTACACCTTACCTAGAGATTCCCCATTTACCTAGATATAATTTTGAAGTAGTCGAACTCTTAGCACAAGAAGCTGCTGAAAATGGAACCCATAGAGGCCAATATTCTTTTTCAGAATTGGAGAAACTTTGTGATTCAAGTATAAAAGCGTTATTTATAGTTAACCCCAGCAATCCACCTTCTGTTGCAATGGAACCTGGGATAGTAAAACATTTAAAGGAAGTGGTGGAAAAGCATAACCCTGATTTGATGATTATTTCAGATGATGTATATGGAACTTTTGTAGATGATTTTCATTCATTGATGGCAGATCTACCCTACAATACCATCGGTGTATACTCATTTTCAAAGTATTTTGGAGTAACAGGCTGGAGACTTGGCACCATTGCATTATATGAAAACAATGTGTTTGATAAATTACTTAGAGAATTGGATTCAAATAAAAGAGGAAGAGCAAGAAAACGTTATGCAGCACTTTCCACTAATCCTGAGGAGATTCCCTTTATCGATAGAATTGTAGCGGACAGCAGACAGGTAGCTCTTAATCATACTGCAGGGTTATCTACACCACAGCAGGTACAGATGGCATTTTTTGCATTATTTTCTTTAGTTGACAAGGACAACAGATATAAAAAATTAACAAAAAGTATTTGTTATCGCCGCCAGAAGTTATTATTTGAAGGATTGGGGCTTAAACTCAGTAAAGATCCTTTTAGCGCAGCGTATTATACTCAATTTGACTTGTTAGAATGGGCTAAAAACAATTACAGTGAGGAATTTGCCGATTATTTGAAAAATAACTATAGACTAATAGATGTTCTCTTAAAGCTGGCAGAGGAATCCTCCATTGTGCTTTTAAGTGGTAGTGGATTTCATGGACCTGAATGGTCTATAAGAATATCCCTGGCAAATTTAAGTGATGAATCTTATTCCAAAATAGGAAAGGTAATTCGTAAGATACTGGAGGATTATGCTGGAGACTGGAAAAAATTACAAGACCAATAATGAAATATACAGCTCATAATCATGTAATAAATAGAATTTTTTAAATTTTATAAAAAGGTATTGACATGGATGAACACATATAGTAAAATTATATAAAATATAAAAACAAAGATAGGGACATACAATATGAATTATATTTTAAAGAGAGTGAGAGTTGGTGGGATCTCATAAATGTTTCATATTGAAGATCACCCTTAAGTTGCAGGCTGAAACAACAGTAAGCTGTGCCGGTGCAAGCCGTTATGTGATTAAGTATAAATTTGGGTGGTACCGCGAAACAGACTTCTCGCCCCAGGCAGAAGGACTGTTTTTTTATTACCTTTTAAAAGGTTATGAAAATATAATAAATATAAAAGCAGGGATAGGGACATGTAAATATGAAGCATATTTTAAAGAGAGTGGGAGTTGGTGAGAGCTCATAGATATTTCATATTGAAGATCACCCTTAAGCTGCAGGCTGAAACAACAGTAAGCTGTGCCGGCGCAAGCCGTTATGTAATTGAGTATAAATTTGGGTGGTACCGCGAAGCAGACTTCTCGCCCCAGGCAGAAGAGCTGTTTTTTTATTATCTAAAATCAATGTTATATAGATTCTCATCTGGCCAGTGAAGATTTATATATTATTTAATGTAAATAAACTGAAAATATGTAATTATAAGGAGGAAATAAAATGTTAAAACCTAAAAATTCCCGAAAAAGTGACTCAATAAAAAATTCATTGGAGGATTCCCTGATTTATGAAAATAGAAATTCATATTATGAATATTTGAGGGATATAAAATCAGAAAGTTTAAATGATACCTGTGATTACTCTACAGTTTTTATGACATTCTAATTTATTATAAGGATATTTAGAGTTCTTAATTATTTAAATGGTATAGACTAAAAAATGCCTGAAATTTTAAAATTTCAGGCATTTAAAATTTATGGAATAGATACAAGTAGCTCCATCTTTTAAAGAAAAATGTTGGAATATCATACCGATACTTTTCCTAAATTCTCGTATTTTTTAATATATAGTAAATATGTAGATTATTGAATTTTAAAAAAGTTATATTTAAACTTATATATTCATAAATTTGATACACTATGGATGCATCATAAGATCTAGTTATGTTTATTGCTTGAAGCAAAGCTTATCATTAAAATTTAAGGTAAGTAAATTTTATAAATAATGAGGGGTGTAGAGTAATGAAAAATTTATATAATAGAAATGAAATGACACCTAAAGAAAGGGCTGCAGCTTTGAGTTCTGGAAAAGGTGCAGATCGTATTCAATGTTGTCCATTTGTAGGCGAGGTAGGTGCAAAATTTATTGGAGTAAAAATATCTGAACTCTGTCATGATTACAAATTAATGGCAGATAATGAAATAAATCTTTATAAAACATTTAATTTTGATTCAGTTGGTATTGGACCAAATTTATTTGGTATTGCAGAAGCCATGGGTACAGTTCTGGGATATCCTGATAACGATATGCCTTATGTTGATATACCTATAGTAAAAAATTATGATGATATAGACAAGCTTATTCCTGTAAATCCATATAAAGATGGCAGACTTCCCTTATTTTTAGAGGCTTCAAAAATAATAGATGAAAAGATAGGAATGGAAGTTGATGTTTCAAGTGATTTTGGAGGACCTTTTACTACTGCTGCCTCCTTAAGAGGAACTGATATTTTTTTACGGGATACCTTGAAAAATCCTGAATGGGTTCACAAGCTTTTAGATATTTCCACAGAAAGCATTTTTAATTATATTGATGCAGTTTGTGATATAGGAATAAAGCCAAGTATTTCAGAACCGGTTGCTTCTTTGAATGTAATTAGTCCCAAACAATTTAGGACTTTTGTAAAGCCCTATTTAAAGAAATGTGTTGATAGAATAGTAGAAAGATGCGGCAGTGCTCCATCACTCCATATTTGTGGAAACACCAAGGGAATATGGGAGGATATGGTTGATACAGGTGTTCAGATTTTAAGTTTGGATAATGTGGTTGATCTTGAAGAAGTAAAAAAGGCTGTTGGCAAAAGGGTTGCTATAATGGGAAATGTAAAGCCTATTGAAACAATGTGCAATGGTGGCAAGAATGAGATTTTTGATGAAGTGAAGGAATGCATTGGAAAGGCATATGATAATCCAAAGGGATTTATTTTGAGTACAGGATGCAAAGTGCCTAGGGCAACTTCTAAGGAGAATATTCAATTCATCATGGATGCAGTTAGGATTTACGGCAGATATCCTTTGAGAAATAATTTTGCAGCTAAATAAAAGAAACATATATGGCTTGTTATCCCCTGGGACACTGTAATTTGGTTTATCGTATGTATTTAATATTTGTAAAAATAAATAATGGTAAATATGATATAATAATATACATAAACTTATGATATACAAGAAATATGTTATACATTTTACTCATTGTATGATTCTAAATTTAAAACAATTGTAAATAATAAAATCTAAGGTATTTAATACATATTTTACAGGTAAAATAAAGTTGAAAAGGGGGTCAGTATAATATGTTGCGGCATATTAAAGAAAGCAAGGGAATTGACGAAGGAATTTTATTAAAGGAAGTTAATATTGTAGGAAATTTGTGCGCTGGTTATGGAGAAATAGTTATAAATCAAATTTATCAAAATTGCAGCAGCGAGGATATAGAGGGAGTCTACATATTTCCACTACCAGCTACGGCTGTAATATCGGGATTTGAAGCAGAAATAGGAGGGAGAACCTTAAAGGCGGTGGTAGAAGAAAAGGATAAGGCACTGCAAATTTATGAAAATGCAAAAATTCGCGGAGACAGTGTTTTTTCACTGGAGGAATTTAGTCCACATTTTTTTAAAATAAGTATAGGTAAAATAATTTCCGGTGAAACTGTGAAAATAAAGCTTTCTTATATAGAGGAGCTGGATTACAAAGACAGTACTTTTAGGCTTACAGTTCCTGCCATTTCCGAACCTAAGATAATAAAGAGCAGATCAAAAATTGAAGAGTTAAGAAGCAACTTTGTAAATAAACTGGGAATAAAGAGAGTTAAAGAAGAAGACTTTGAATTTAAGGTGAATATAATAATTGAATCCCTTAGTAAGGTTGACTTTAGATGTCCTTATCATAAGATAAAGGTGGAAAGGGAAGGTAATACAGTAGCCAAAATAAGTCTGGATGAAAGTTATCACTTAATGGATAAAGATTTTGTTCTTTTTATAAATGAAAGAGAAACCTTAGAAGCAGATGGAATGATATATGAATATAAGGAAAATGATGAAGAGAAGGGAATAGTGTATATACGGATGATCCCAAAACTTGATCCTTACGAAGCGGAGATTAAGGAAAACTATGTATTTTTAATCGACATTTCGGATACCATGAAAGGTGAAAAATTGGAACAGGCTAAGAATGCACTTCAGCTTTGTATAAGGAACTTGTCAAAAGGGGATACCTTTGACATAATAGCTATGGGGGTAAACTTAATTAGTTTTTCTAAAAATGGATTAATAGAGTTTAATGCAGATTCTCTCAGAGAAGCTTCCAGATGGATAGATGATTTGGAAACGGAAGAAGATGCAGATATATTTGGTGGGATAAAATACAGCCTGGAAAAAGAAGGCTCTCAAAATACTATATTGCTTTTTACAGATGATTTAGTAGATGAAGAAGAAGATATACTTTCTTATGTAAGGGAAAATATAGCCGATAATAGAATATTTACTTTCGGAATAGATTCTTCGGCAAATAATTATTTTTTAAATAAATTAGCCCATGAAAGTTATGGGAAAGCAGAATTTATAGATATGGAACAGAGAATTGAAGATATAGTTTTAAGACAGTTTAATAGGATAAAAAATCCTCAAGTGGACAATATACAAATGGATTGGGGAAAATTACAGGTTAAATCATCTTATCCTAGAACCATTGAATACATGTATGATAGAGAACCATTTTCCATATTTGCCAATGTACTTGGAGAAGTAGAAGGTAAGATAATTTTAAAAGGGGAAGTTGACGGAAAAGAATATGTAAGAAGTATAGATATTGATAATTTTAATACGGAGGAAAATGCCAATTTATTAAAAAAAGTATGGGCAAGGAAGAAAATAAGATCCTTGAAAATAAATATGAAATTGCAGCGGGGACAGAAAAAGGAGGAAATGAGGAAAAGTTTAATAGAACTTTCCAAGGAGAATGGATTTATAAGCCCTGAAACTACTTTTATATTGATGGAGCTTAGAGAGGAACCTGTACTTGGAATTCAACTTAAAAATATAATTCCAATAAAGGTGGATGAAAATACCCTGGGTGAAAAAATAGATGAGAATATGGAATCAGGATTTTTATATAGAAGTTTTACATGTGATGAGGATGAAAAAGTGTATTCTAGTGACAACAAATATCTGGATGAAAAATATACAAGGGGAAGGCTTCTCAGAATAATTGCCAAAAACCAATTTGCAGATGGGGCTTTTGTGGATTATGAAGATAGTAATATAGAAGATAAAATAGAAACAACTTCCATGGTAATGCTTGCTTTTATAACAGGAAATGAAAAGATAGATATTTACACCAATCAATTGAATAAGGCAGCAGCTTTTATATGTAAAAGTTATGATGATATAAATTTTCATGTGAGGTATGATATTATAAAAATGTCCATTATGGCATTGAATAAAATAAAGAGAAAGAAATTATTGAAGGATAAGTATATTTTACAAATTGATCATACCATGGAAAAGTTGTGTGAAGTACTTCATTCTAAAGAAGAAACAAAACATATTCTAAAGGATTTAATGAAAAATTCTTTCAGTAGAAATTTAGCTTCATTGTTTACATTGAGTGAAGACGGCGAATATATAAAAGAGGAAATAACCATAGTGGAAGAGAGAAATTCCATATTTAATATGGCTAAGCTGGCAGTATTAAAGGCCCTTAGTAAATGATTTATCAAGCTGAATTTGCAGGAATACAGGGATTTAAAGAGGATGAGTAAAAAACTAGTGCTTATGATATTTTTTTAGTTATGAGCACTAGTTTTTTTATTGGTTGGTGTAAGGAGAGAAACAATAGTCCATTTAGAGAATGGCAGATACAACCCTTCGCTTAAACTGCCAATAGATATTGCAAAAGTATTTCATACAACAGTTGAAGAATTATTTGAATTTGAAGATTGACAGACAATGAGGAGCTCTTCAAAAAGTATTGCTGTGGATTATGGTATAATTAAAATGATTTAAATCGCAGCAATATAGTAAAAAATTGTGGATCATGATTTGGTAAATTTAGACGGGAGGAAAAGAGATGATTGAATTAACAAATGTAACTAAAAGTTACAGTAGTTCTTCAAAAGCAGTGGACAATATAAGTTTGGATATACCTGATGGAGAGATATTTGGATTTATTGGGCCCAATGGAGCAGGAAAAACTACTACCATAAAAATGATAACGGGTATAATAAAAGCAGATAATGGAGAAATAAAGGCAAATGGTATAGATATAAGTAAAAGTCCTTTAGATGCAAAACGTCAATTTGGATTTGTTCCAGATAGTCCTGATATGTTTTTAAGACTTAAAGGAATAGAATATCTGAATTTTATGGCAGACATATATGAAGTGAAAAGCGAAAAGAGAATGGAGCGAATAAAGTATTTATCTGATAAATTTGAGATATCAAGGGCGTTGGAAGATAAAATTGAAAGCTATTCTCATGGGATGAGGCAAAAAATAATAATTATAGGTGCGTTGATTCATAATCCAAGTATATGGATATTGGATGAGCCTATGACAGGGTTGGATCCAAAGTCATCATTTATTTTAAAGGAGATGATGAGAGAACACGCGGATGCTGGAAATACTGTGTTTTTTTCAACTCATGTACTGGAAGTGGCAGAAAAATTATGTGACAGACTGGCTATTATAAACAATGGAGTTATATTATTTTCTGGAACTTTCCAAAAGCTGAAAAATCAATTTAAAGAAGATGAGAGTTTGGAAAATATTTTTCTGGAGATGACCAGCCATGAATAAGTATTTAGTTTTAACCAGGGTCATGCTAAAAAATGGAAGCAATTCTGGAAATATTAAATCAAACAGTAAAATAAAAAAACTTATACTTTTCATAGTATTGATGTTGGCATTTTTGCCAACAGTAAAATTGTTTGCAGATTTTGTTTCAGGAGCCTATGATTATCTTTATAAAATAGGCCGGCAGGAATTAATTTTATCTGTGGGAATATCTTTTGCCAGTGTTTTTATATTCTTTTTTGCTATAGCATTTTCTCTAAATGTATTATATTTTTCAAAAGACATAGATATTTTCTTGCCTTTACCACTAAGACCCTGGGAAATTTTAGCTTCAAAAATTACATTGGTGATAATTTATGAATATATTACAGAGGCCTTTATATTATTGCCTGTTTTTTTTGTATATGGTTATAAAGATGGAGCAGGTGTATTGTATTTTATATACAGTATATTGATATTTTTAGTAGTCCCAATAATTCCTGTAGTAATAGCTTCAATTTTAAACATGATAATAATGAGTTTCACCAATATAGGAAGTCACAAGGATAAACTTAAGATATTGGGTGGAATCTTTGGAATGGCATTTGCGGTGGGATTAAATGTAGTCATTCAAAAGATGAACATAAATAATGGAAATTATAGAAACATGTTAAAAACCATCAGTGAGGGCAATAATTCTATTATGTCTTTTTCAGGCAGGCTTTTCCCGCATACAGATATAGCTGTAAATGCCCTTGCATATAGTAATAATTTAAAGGGTTTTATGGATTTGGTTCTATTTGTTATCTTAAATGCAGCAGTAGTTGTATTGTTTTTATTGATTGGAGAGAAGTTGTATTTTAAAGGTGCTGTAGGAGGAAGTGAAATTTCATCTAAAAACAGGGAAATAGATTATGCCAAAATGGATAGAAAAGTTTTGAAAAAATCTGCATTTAAAACTCTTTTATCTCAGGAAATGAAAATACTTTTTAGAACACCGGTGTATTTTATGAATTGCATCGTATCAAATTTTATACTTCCAATAATATTTATTATTCCATTTTTGATTCAGCCGAATTCTTTTCATAAATCATTTGGTGAAATGAATATTTCAATAAATGCAAATACAGCCCTGCTATTTAGTGTTATTTCAATAGCGGCTGGAATGATTTTGGGATCTATTAATTCTATAACTTCTACAGCTATATCCAGAGAGGGGAAAAATATATTCATAAAAAAATATATACCAGTATCCTATAAGACCCAAATTATGGCTAAGGTATTTTCAGGAGTTTTAGTTGGAAGTTTAACTACGATTATAATTTTAATAGTTTCAAAAATTTTTATTAATATCTCCGTTTATTTTTTGTGCATAGCCTTTGTAGTAAGCATTTTGGGGATCCTATTCACAGCTTTTACAGGAATATTAATTGATCTGAATTTTCCTAAACTGAATTGGGACAATGAAGTAAAGGCAGTAAAACAAAATTTCAATAGTTTTATAAATGTAATCATTGGTCTTGTAACTGCAGGATTGTTTTCATTTCCCATTATGGCTTTTAGGCAGAGCATAAGTGTAATTGCTATCTTTGAACTGGCTGTTATAATTATACTGGATTATATATTGTATAAAATCACAGTTGAAAAAGGTGCTTTGATATTCGAAAATATAGAATAAAGTTGCGAAGCATAAAATCTGCTGACATATTGTTTATGCCAGCAGATTTTTTAAACATTACTGTGGAGAAAAGCAGCAATTCTATTAGTAGGTATGTCTATCAAGGTACTTCCACTGCTATTTTCACAACGGGAATCAGATACTGAATTACAATTGTCAGCTGAGGAATAAGGATCACTGCAGGTATTTAAATCATTGCTGAAATTATTTCTTGCTTGATAAATTGGAGCTGCACCTACTTTGATTACAAGTCTTATAAAATAGTTATTTACACCTAGTAGTATTCCAGTAAAATTACATTTGCAGGGATCTCCTCCAGTTGTGCATACAGTCACCATCTCTCCTATATATTTTTTTAAGGTGTCTATAAAATTGGTGGTTCCTATACTATTGCATTTATTGGAATGATGCTTTCCATGGCTGCTATAAGATGAATTATTAACTTCAATGTAAGGAGTGTTTTCAGGTGGATTATTTAATGTGCTTTTTTCATTGTAAGATTCCTCTTGGTTTTCATTCACTTCATCTATGGAATTTACGTTTGGATAAACTGTGGTTTGCCATGAAGAGCCTTCTTCACTATTCTTTTCATCTATGTCTGTGAAATTAGAACTTGAAGGTGATTTTTCATCGGGAATGTAATAGCTTTCATCTTTGATACCCGAACGGTGTCTTCTGTGGTGTCTGCTCAATATACTCAACTCCTTTCTATAAATAATGAAAGATTGATTATTATACTTTAATTTATCTGGCTGCTATTTTAAATGCAAGTTACAGGATTTTAGTCCTAATTCATAATATGATATAATGTTAATTTGTGACATCAATTTTAAAATTTAAGTGAACATATAATCAAAAGGCATGAACTGATTAAAATAGTTCATGCCTTTTGATATCTGTATGTAGTTAGAATCTAATTTAAAATTTTAACTTTGTCTCCATCGTTTAAGAAAGTTAGACCTCCTAATACTACATTATCTCCTGGATTTATTTTTGAAGATAATACCTCAGTAATCTTATCATTTGAAAGGCCTGTGTTTATGGATATTTTTTTTATCTTATTATTTTTCACTGTAAATACATAAGAAACTCCATTCTCAACTTTTATAGCCTCATTAGGTACAACCACTATATCGTCCTTATTTTTATCAGGAAGTGATATTTTAGAAAACATACCTGGTTTTAAACTGCCATCTGAATTATTTATTTTTATTTTAACCAAATATTTTTCAGTCTTACTGTCTATACTGGAAGCTATATTATCTACAGTACCAGAAACCTTCTTATTCCCAGCTGAAGGGATGGTCATGCTTATAGATTGTCCTACTTTAATTTTTGAAAGCATATTATCCGGTACATTTACTTCTGCGATGATGGAACTTAAATCCAATACAGTTATAGAGGGCTGTGATGCGGAAGAAATTTCTCCCTCATGTATATTTACAGCAGATACAATTCCGGAAATAGGGGATTTAATTATAGTATCATCAATTTGGGATTGAATTGATTTAGTACCAGCTTCAGCTTGATTTACCTGAGCCTGTGCAACTTCAACTGATTCAGGGCCAACTTTTTGCTGAATTAGATTTAAATTTTGCTGCGCTGCAGATAGTGCAGCAGATGTAGTATTCAATTTCGTACTGGCATTATCCAAATCCTGTTTTGCCACAGCTCCGGCAGAGTACAAACTTTGAGTTCTATCGTAAGTAGTTTTAGCATCATTATAATTTATTTGTGCAGTTTCCAATGATTGCTGAGCCTGCAGCACTTGTTGGTCAACTCCAGAACTCTTGGTTTTATCTAAATTGGCGTTAGCTGAATCCACACTTGCCTGTTGTTGTTCCAATTGAGCTTGTAATGAACTTGAATCAAGAGTAAATAGTATATCGCCGCTTTTCACTGAACTGCCAACTTTTACATTTAAACTTTCAACTTTGCCAGGTGATTTAGGAGATAGAGAAACCTCATTATCAACGTTTAATTCTCCAGAGTAATCCACAGTTGTAGATAGTGAACTCAGTTCTGCTTTAATTACTTTTACATTTTTAATTTGATTTTGAGATTCCGTTTTTTTGTTTTTAATTATATTGTGGACTATGGCAAATACCATTAATGCTGCTAATATAAACAATACTATTTTCCATATGATTTTTTTGGATTTCAAAATATTAGGCTTCATTACTATACCTCCTGAATTTCTACATGTTTTTTCTTCTTTTTAAATATGCGTTTTTTTAAGTCATCCATTAATGTATAAACTATAGGTAATATTATAGGGGTAAAAATGGTAGAAGCGATCATACCTCCAATAACTATAACGGACATACTTGATTTTAATTCACTTCCTTCACCTATAGAAAGAGCAGAAGGCAGCATACCTACAATCATAGTTGCAGAAGTCATTATAATAGGTCTTAATCTTTTCTCACCGGATTCAATTAAAGCTTCTTTTAAATTTTTTCCACGTTTCATAAGTGTATTTGTGTAGTCAATTAAAAGAGTACCATTTTTAGATGCTAGTCCATCAAGCATTATAAGTCCTATCATGGACATCATATTTAAGGTTTTACCGGTGATAGCCAATATACCAAGGGCTCCAATTAAAGCACAAGGTAAAGATATCATTCTTATAAATGGGGTGAGGAATGATTCATAAAGTACAACAAGTATCATATAAATAAGAATTAGTGAAATAATTAGGGCCTCTATAAGAGAAGTAAAATTATCTGCCATATTCTGTTGATCACCGCCAAATTTAATTTCATATCCGTCGGGAACAGAAAATGATTTTAATTTCTGGGTTATGTCCTTATTTACAACACCTAATGATCTACCTTGAATGTTTGCAGAAACAGTAGATATATCCTGTCTGTCCTCTCTTGATATAGATTGAGGGCTGTCCGCTTTTACTATAGTGGCCACTTCACTTATAGGAATGGATTCCCCTGATTGATTAACAACATTTATGGAGCCTATATCTGCAGGAGTTTTTATATCCCCATCTTCAAATTTTACTGTTATGTCATAGTCATCACTATTTGTCCTATACACTCCGGCAGAGGATCCCTGAATGGCTGTTCTAAGTACTGAAGATATATCTGATGTAGATACGCCATAATTAGAAGCTGCTAATCTGTCTATTTGAACCCGCAGTTCACTTTCACTGGCATTGGAGGAATTATTAACATCTATAATTCCAGGAATATTTTTAACTATGCCTTCTACTTTGTCAGAGATTTCCCTTACTGTATCGGTGTCATCACCTAATACCTGTATGGATATAGGTTTGCTGCTTCCGCTTCCAATTTGAGACTCAGTTACGGAAAAATCTGTTCCAGTGAGAGAGGAATTTCCCCAGTCTCGAACTTGTTTTGCTATTTGAGATTGAGATTTTTTCCTTTCATTTTTAGGGTGAAGTTCCACATATATGCTTGCAGAATTTGAATTACCTCCCATGAGGCTGTTGCTGTCGGAACCAACTGTGGAATAATAAGTGCCTATTTCAGGTACTTTATGTAAATATCCTTCTACTTGCTTAACCGTTTTGTCCATTTGATTTAAAGTTGAACCAGAATCAAAGGTCATGTTTATGGTAAAGGTGCTTTGATCTGTGTTAGGTATAAGCTCTGTACCGATAGCTCCTGCAGGTATCAGGAGAATAACAGCTATCAGTCCAACTATACTGAGAGATAATACTCTTTTCCTATGGTCTAGAGACCATATCAAAGCTTTTTTATAGACAACTGTTACATTATCTATTGAGCTTGAAATCGCATTAAAGGCTGTATATAATTTGGTAGCCTTTATCTTATCTAGTTTTCCAGAAGATTTTTTAGGCCCATCATTGACCTTGCTGAACAATCTGGATGCCAGCATAGGGGTTATTGTAAAGGATACGAATAGAGAAAACAGCGAGGCAACAGCGATGGTAAGTCCAAATTCCTTGAAAAATTTTCCCGCCATACCTGATATAAATGCAACAGGAGCATATACAACCACATCACAGAGAGTTATTGCAATAGCCGCAAGTCCTATTTCCATACGGCCATCTATAGCAGCAGATTTTGGATCTTTTTTCATGGCTAAATGACGCTGTATATTATCCAGTACAACAATTGAGTCATCTACTAAAATACCTATGCAAAGAGATAATGCCATAAGAGACATCATGTTCATGGTAAATTTCATAACATACATCATGAAAAAAGTGGAGATGAGGGAGGTCGGAATTGCTATAAGTACTATAAGCGAAGATTTCCAGCTCCTTAAAAATATTAATAAAACTATGGCAGTTGTTATTATGCCTTCTATTAAAGTATGTTTTATCTGAGAAAGAGATGAATTTATAAATGTAGTACTGTCATATGCAGTTTCCAGTTTAATGCCACTTGGAAGCCGAGTCTTGATCTTGTTAAGCTCTGCTTTTATATTGTTTACAGCTTCAACTACATTTGCATCGCTTTGTTTTTGCACACTTATTGCTATGGTGCTTTTCCCGTTTATTCTTATATGTTCATTTTCTGTAGGATACTCTAAATTAACATCTGCTATGTCAGATAGGCGGACTGTACTGCCATTTGAAGTTGGTATTAATAAATTTTTAACTTCATCTATATTTTCAAATTCACCCATAACTCTTACAGATTCATTTAAATTTTCCTGTTTTATTTGTCCGGCTGGGAGATTTATGTTATCCGATTGTAATTTTGAAATCAGCGTATTCACGTTTACACCATAGAATTCCAGGGCAGATTTATTTAATTTTAGTATAAGTTGTTTTTTTTGTATTCCTTCAAGGGTCACATTTCCTACCCCTTGAACTTTTTCGAGAGATTGAGTTATATTATTTGCTTCATTATACAATTCATCATAGGACATATTTCCTGATATTGACAGCATTAGAACAGACATGGAGTTCGTATCTATTTTAAATAGGACAGGTTTATCAGCGTTTTTAGGAAGTTGAGCCTGGGCATTGTCTACGGCTTTTTGCACATCTAAAAAAGCTGTATTCATATTTGCACTCATTTTAAATGTTAAAACAGTTTGTCCTACACCTTCTTTAGCTGTAGATTGAATTTTATCAATGCCACTTATGCCAGATACAGCATTTTCAATGGGTTTTACCACATCTTTTTTGATATCTTCAGAACTGGCACCGGAATAGGTAGTAGATATGGAAATTATAGGTATATCCATAGATGGCATAAGATCTGCTCCAATATGGGTATAGCCAAATATGCCAAGACCTAATAAAAAAAGTATCACCATAGTTATAGCAGCGGGTTTTTTTACAGATAATTCTGTTAAATTCATTTTTGCCTCCTTTATGTAGTTATTTTTACTTTCATAATTTTTAAAATCGTAGCCTAATGGAGATAGTATAATAGTTATTATATTATGGCAAAACAGGGATGATAAAAATTTACAATATTACATAACTTAAATTATATATATATAGATATAAAAATTCAAGAATTGATAACAAATTTCATATTATATTAATAATCATATTTGAGATTTAAATATAATCTTAAATGCGGATTTAAAAAGTGAAGGAATAGCAATCATATTTTGCATAGTACAGTGCAATTTTGACACTAAACTTGTATTTTTTTAATGAAAATAGTTGAAGAATTAAGAACTATATGATAGAATATATTTAAACAAATGGAAACCATTTTTATAGAATGAAAATGCTTTTGTTGGGTGATGTAATTATATCAGCTTTAGAAGGCAAATATGTCTACAGTAATTGCTGCACTATTTGCTTCCGGCCTGATAGCAGGTTTCAGGGCAGATGTAATTAAGATTGAGGCACCGGAAAAGAGAGATACTTTTAGAAAATTTGGGTCTTATTATAAGTGAGAAAGTATTCGCTGGACAATTTTAGGCAGAAATAAAAGATGGTAAATGGGTTGTATTGGTTTACAGCACAGATAGAGCATTTGACTAATGCAATGAATAGTATCTAAATTTAGTGATACTCCAGGTGAAGTAAAATAAATAGGTCCGGAATTAGGAGCCCATAATGAGGAAATATATAAGGGATCGCTGGGATTAAATAAGGAAGAAATTAAAAACTTAAAAAATGAAAAGATAATATAATATTATGATTGTTTTAAAATTTTGCTGCAGGAGTAATCGTTTTTAACTAATCTCTAAATTTTTAATAACTTAAAACTGTTTTTGTGCATACCAAATTGCCCATCGAAAGTATGAAAATTTTCTCAATAAAGAAGTTGAAAATTCAAAAGCAATGTGATATACTAAATTTGACATTAGTGAAAGCTATTTTCACCTGATGGAAATAAAATATAAATTGCAAATAAAATTGTTTTCTTGAAATTCAGAAAACTTGTTGAAAGTAAAATAGAGTTAGAGAATAAACCCATTACGGAATTATATATTTTCTTAAAGGATATATGAAAAAACAAAAATAATTTAAATAATGTAAATTGGAAAAGAGGTAGTATTTAAATTGATTAGTGTTAAGAATGGTGTGCATTTGGTGGTGGAAAAAAACTGGTGTAAAGGCTGTGGAATATGTGTGGAATTTTGTCCTAAAAATGTACTAGCTTTAAAAAATGGAAAAGTTTCAATTGTAGATGAAGATAAATGTATAAAATGTGGTCTATGCGAATTGCGCTGTCCGGATTATGCAATCTCTTTAGGAGGTAAATAAAGATGGGAAACAATATTAAACTATTACAGGGAAATGAAGCTTGTGTGGAAGGTGCTATTGCAGCAGGAATGAGATTTTATTCAGGATACCCTATAACTCCATCAACGGAGATAGCAGAACTTTCATCCAAAAGATTACCTATGGTAGGTGGAAAATTTATTCAAACAGAAGATGAAATCGCAGGTATGGCTGCAGCTATAGGAGCATCACTTACAGGAGTAAAATCTATGACAGCTACAAGCGGACCTGGATTTTCACTAAAACAAGAAAATATCGGTTATGCAGCAATGGCTGAAGTGCCTTGTGTAGTTGTAGATGTACAAAGACATGGTCCAAGTACAGGGCTTCCTACATCACCATCACAAGGAGATGTAATGCAGGCAAGGTGGGGTACTCATGGAGATCATCCCGTGATAGCAATATCTCCTTCCTCCGTTAAAGAAGTTTTTGATTTAACTGTTAGAGCTTTTAACCTTTCGGAAAAATATAGAACACCTGTTATATTGTTAATGGATGAGATTGTGGCCCATATGAGAGAGGGAATTGAAATTCCTAAAGCAGAAGACTTGCAAATCATCAATCGTAAAAAACCTGACATGGGAGATGAAAATTATTTGCCATATCAGGTTAAAGAGGGAGAATATGTTCCTCCTATGGCAGCATTCGGTGAAGGATTTAGGTTTAATGTTACAGGACTTGTACACACTGAATCAGGATTTACAACAAATAGTACTGAAGTAGCTGATGTTCTTTGCAGCAGGCTTTTAAGGAAGATTGAAGATAATATAGATGATATCGTAACTTATGATGAATTGTATATGGAAGATGCGGAAACTATAGTAATTGCCTATGGAGGAACGGCAAGAAGTGCCAAAAGTGCAGTAAAGCAGGCGAGAAAAGCCGGCTTAAAAGTTGGTATGTTTAGGCCGATAACCATCTGGCCTTTTCCAGAAAAGCAGATTAAAGAACTTGCAAAACAAGCCAAAAATGTAATTGTGGCAGAACTTAATCATGGACAATTAGTTTTAGAAATTGAGAGAGTGATAAAGGATGAATCAAATATTTTCCAGGTAGGAAAAATAAATGGTGAAGTTATTACCCCCCAGGAAATATTATCTAAAATTAAGGAGGTAATTTAAAATGGCTAGTGCATTGGTTGAAAATTATTTGAGAATGGAAAATTTGCCACATATATGGTGTCCGGGATGTGGACATGGAATATTGATGAGAGCTATTATACAGGCTATAGATAATTTAAAACTAGATAAAGACAAAGTATGTATTGTGTCCGGCATAGGTTGTTCGTCAAGGGCTGTTGGATATATGGATTTTAACACTCTCCATACTACGCATGGTAGGGCAATAGCTTTTGCAACTGGAGTAAAATTGGCTAATCCTGAATTAGAGGTTATTGTAATTTCAGGAGATGGTGATGCAACAGCTATTGGGGGTAATCACTTAATTCATGCAGCTAGAAGGAATATTAATATTACAACAGTTATTTTTAATAATAATATTTACGGAATGACAGGCGGACAGTATTCTCCAACTACACCAAAGGGAGATAAGGGAACTACGGCACCCTATGGTACGGTTGACAGGGCTTTTGATGTTCCAAAGCTTGCTGTAGGTGCGGGAGCTACTTATGTGGCTAGAGGTACTGCTTATCATGCAAAACAATTAATTACGCTTATTCAAAGGGGTATCCAGAATAAAGGATTTTCTCTGATAGAAGGTGTTAGCGTATGTCCTACTTATTATGGAAGAAAAAATAAAAAAGGTTCTGCTGTAAACATGATGAAATGGCAAAGGGATAATGCCGTTAGTATTAAGACTGCAAAGACGCTTTCACCAGAAGAACTGAAGGGAAAATTTTTAATAGGTGAATTTAAAAACACCACAGAACCAGAATATACTGAAGAATATCAAAAAATAGTGGATAGATTCATAAAATAAGTAAATTGTAAAGGAGAAATAAATTATGAATAATCAATTGGAATTGAGATTAACAGGTTCAGGAGGACAAGGACTTATTTTAGGCGGAGTTATTTTGGCAGAAGCGGCAATAATGGAAGGTAAAAATGTTATTCAATCACAATCATATGGACCAGAAGCTAGAGGAGGTTCAAGTAAAGCTGAGGTAATAATAAGCGATGAGGAAATTGATTTCCCAAAGGTTTTAAGAACAAATTTATTATTGACTTTGACTCAAAAATCATGTAATAAATATATTGGTTCACTTGGCAAAGATGGAATATTGCTCATAGACTCGTCGGTAATAGTTCCAAGTACTAATAAAGCTGAGAGGGTTATTAAAGTTCCTATATTGGAAACTGCAAATAAAGTAATAGGCAAATCAATGGTAGCTAATATCATTGCCATTGGAGCTATTAATGGCATCTTGCATATTGCTTCAAAAGAATTTCTTGAAACTGCTGTTTTAAATAGAGTTCCAAAAGGAACGGAAGAGTTAAATAAACGTGCTTTAGAGGCAGGATATAAACTAGTTGAAAATTGTGATGCTCTGAAAGAAAAATGTCAGCTGGTAGGATAGATTTTAAATTGGGAATCCATAGTTTTTAATATTAATATTTTTAGTCATTTATGATATTTAATTAAATTTCATAGATGACTAAATTTTAGCACATTTAATTAATTAAATATTAAAAAACTGGTTGAAAAATTAAGAGTCAAGTGGTATATTGTAAACGTAATGAAATCGATTTTTATAGTATGGAAATTTGAAAATACAATTAGTTTTATTTGAATAATTGGGAGTACTTCTAAAACATTAATAAGATGAGGTGAAATTATGAAAGACAAATATGATGTAGTGGTAATCGGTGCTGGAGTAGTAGGCAGTGCTGTAGCCAGAGAACTTTCACGTTATAAACTCAAAGTAGCTGTTTTGGAAAAAGAAATGGATGTAGTTTGTGAAACAAGCGGTAGAAATAGTGGTGTTATTCATGCCGGATTTAACAGTAAACCAGGTACATTGATGGCAAAATATTGTGTAGAAGGATGTCTTGGATTTGATAAAGTTGCAGAAGAATTGGATATCCCATTTAAAAGGACAGGTAAGTTGGTAGTAGGATTTACAAAAGATGATATAGAGGGACTGGAAGAATTAAAATCAAAAGGTGAAAAAAATGGAGTGCCTGGACTGAGAATAATATCAGAAAAGGAAATAACAGAAAAACAGCCTTATGTAAAGGGCAAAGCAGCTTTATTTTCACCAATGACAGGTATAGTAAATCCTATAGTATATACAATAGCACTGGCAGAAAATGCATGTCAAAATGGAGTGGAATTTTTTCTGGAAAGAGAAGTAAAGGGAATTAAAAGAATAGAAGATCATTATGAGATATCCACTAATAATGAAACTTTTAAAACTAAATGGGTCATAAATAGTGCAGGATTAAATTCTGATAAAATCGCTGAGATGGTTGGAATAGAGGATTATAAAATATACCCATGTAGAGGCGAATATTTTATACTTGATAAAAATTTTAGTAAATATTTAACCATGCCTTCATATCCAGTACCAAACAAAAAAGAAGGCGGATTAGGCATTCATCTTACTCCTTCTGTAGATGGAAATGTTCTTATAGGACCAAGTGCAGTGTATATAGACGAAAAGGACAATTACTCAGCTACTCAAAAAGTAATGGATATGCTTATAGAAGGTGGTAAAAAAATGCTGCCTCAATTGGCAAGAAAATATTTTATAAGAAACTTTTCAGGAATAAGACCTAAGTTAGTAAGTAAGGAAAAAGGAGGCTATGCAGATTTTGTAATTGGAGAGAGAGAAGGAATACCAAATGTAATCAATTTAATAGGAATAGAATCTCCGGGACTTACAAGTGCACTTCCTATAGCAAGAGATGTAGTTAAAATCATAGACAAAAAGGAAATTTTACAGGAAAATGAGAAATTTAATCCGATAAGAAAAGGAATATTGAAGTTTAATGAGCAGTCAGATGAAAAACAAGCTGAACTCATAAAACAGGATCCGGATTATGGTGAGATATTTTGCAGGTGTGAAACAGTTACAAAACATGAAATATTAGAAGCAATACATAATCCACTGGGAGTTAAGACATTGACTGGAATTAAAAATAGAACTAGAGCAATGATGGGAAGATGCCAGGGAGGATATTGCCAGACAAGAATTGTGAAACTTCTAATGAAGGAATATAATCTAGAGCCAGAAGAAGTAAGATATTCAAGAAAGAACGGATATCTTTTTGAAGGGAGGGTTAGGTAATGACAGTAATACAAAAAGATGTAATTATTATAGGTGGTGGCCCTGCAGGACTTGCTGCAGCTATAAAATTAAAGGAACAGGGAATAGATGATATTCTCATACTGGAAAGGGAAAAAGCCCCAGGCGGAATACTTAAGCAATGTATACATGATGGATTTGGACTTCTAAAGTTTAAGGAAGCATTGAGTGGACCTGAATATGCAGATAAATTCATCCAAAAGGCAAAAGCAGAAAATGTGGAAATAGAAACTGAAGCTACAGTTATAGGACTTACAAAAGACAAAGAAGTCACAGCGGCAACAAGAAACGGATTAAAAAAATATAAAGCAAAAGCTGTCATATTATCAATGGGATGTAGAGAGAGGACAAGAGGAGCTATAAGTATACCAGGCACAAGGCCTGCAGGTATTTTTACAGCAGGTGTTGCTCAATCCTATATAAATTTAAATAATCTCATGATTGGAAAAAATATTATCATTCTTGGGTCAGGCGATATAGGTCTCATAATGGCCAGAAGACTTACACTGGAAGGGGCCCATGTCATTGCAGTATTTGAAAAGCTCCCTTATCCAAGTGGCCTCCCTAGAAATATACAGCAATGCTTAAATGACTATAATATTCCTCTTTATTTAAGCCATACTGCTACTAATATCATTGGTAAGGATAGAATTGAGGAAGTTGAAATTAGTGAACTGGACAAAAATGGACAGCCTATAAAAGGCACAGAAAAAAATTATAAGTGTGATGCCTTAGTTTTATCTGTTGGACTCATACCTGAAAATGAATTGTCGCTGCAGGCAGGTGTGGAACTTGACGGCAGGAGCAATGGAGCCTTGGTTGATGAAAATTTACAGACTGATGTAGATGGAATATATTCCGCTGGAAATGTTTTGCATGTACATGATTTGGTGGATTATGTATCAATGGAAGGTGAAAAAGCTGCTGAATCAGTTGTAAGACAGCTTAAGGGCCATGATGCAAAGAAAAGTGAAATAAATATAAGCACTGATAGGACAATAGGCAACATAATACCCAATAGAATAAGTGGAACTGAAGATGTAGAATTGGCCTTAAGAGTAAGTAGACCAGCAAGAGATAAGGTCATAAAAGTTTTGCAGGGCGAGAGAGTTATAAAAGCAGCCAAATTAAAAAAACTTAATCCTGCAGAAATGATACATCTAAAGGTTAAAAAAGATGATATTAGATTAAAAGAAGATATTAAGGTGGTGGTAGAAGTATGAAGAAAGATTTTACATGTATAGTTTGTCCTAATGGTTGTGATATTACAATTGAATATGATGGCAAGCAAATTACCAGCATTAATGGAGCAACCTGTAAAAGGGGAGAAAAATACGTAAAACAGGAGATACAGGATCCCAAGAGAACTATTGCTACTCTGGTAAAGGTTAAAAATGGCAAGGAACCTTTGGTAAGTGTCAGAACGAAAGAACCAATACCCAAAAATAAAATATTTGATGTGGTAAATGAAATAAAGAAAATAAAATTAGAAGCACCTGTAGAAATACATCAAATTGTCAGAAAAAATATTTTAGAACTTGGTTCTGATGTTATAGCAACCAAAAGTGTAGAGAAATTATAATAGATGCTGAAAATATGAAAGTGTAAGCTGCTCTTTACTCCCAGCTGGCAGTTGGAGAGTTCAAATCTGTAAAGTGCTGCTGTTCATTGTTTCATCCTGAAAAAAGGAAGAAAAGATGGGAGTATTAGGGTAGATACACATTGTTAATTATGAACTTAATGTATTCTTTGATTATTTGCATAATATTTTTTAAAATATTTCATAAAAACGATTACACAGGCATCTTTGATTTTTAGGATACAAGTAATAAATTAAAAATAAAAACTCGTGTTCAGGTTGTTGTATATAATGTAGTTTTCTTGAGAATTTTCTCAATATACGGAACTATAGTGCTTGTGATGTTTTATCATGCATTAAAGATAAATTTAGTTTATATATTTGTATATTTGTATTAAAATAGTGATTATGATAGCTTCTTAGGGAATATATATTTTGGGTGACTTAATATGTTTAGTTAAATAAAGCCTTAAAATGCATTCTAGTATTAGTAAGGTTTCATAAAGCTCCAATTAAATAATTTTAACAATTTGAAATAAAGTATATAATTAAAAGGGGGAAATCTCATAATGCGGATATTAAAAACAATGAAAAAGGTACCTGGGGGAATGATTGTAGTACCACTTATTTTAGGTGCCATAATAAATACATTTTTTCCAAATGGACTAAAAATAGGTGGATTTACTACAGCTTTATTTAAAAATGGTTCATCTTGTTTGATAGCTCTTTTTATACTATGTTCTTCTGCTAAAATCGATATACATAAATTAGGGACTCCCATATATAAAGGTCTAATATTGACAATTCCTAAAATATTAATAGGTGGAATTTTAGGATGGATTGTGGGAAAGACATTTGGACTTCCAGGTGTATTGGGGCTGTCACCTCTTGCAATAATTCCGGCAGTAGCAAATTCCAATGGAGGAATGTATGGAGCAATGGCAGCTCAATATGGAAATGATACAGATGAAGGGGCAATATCATTAGTGGCATTAAATGTTGGACCGTTTGTTACCATGATTTTCATGGGAGTAGGTGGGTTGGCAGACTTTCCGATATATTCATTTATAGCTATTCTTGTTCCAGTTGCAATTGGAATATTTTTAGGAAATGCAGATGAGGATATGAGAAAATTCTTAAGCAGTGGTTCAGGATTGCTAATTCCCTTCTTTGGTTTTGCTCTTGGAACAGGAATTAATCTTGCAAATGTCATTAATGCAGGTATCTCCGGAGTCGCATTGGGGTTATTTACATTTGTGGTAACTGGTTTTGTAACATATGCTTTATATGGCTTATTTCCTGGGAGCAATAGGGCTCTTGGTTTTGGAGTGGCAAATACGGCAGGAACCTCAATGGTTGTACCTGGACTTGTAGCGGAAGTTGATAAAACTCTAGTGCCATATGTAGCTACAGCAACCACTCAGATTGCAGCATCAGTGATAGTATGTGCAATTTTATGTCCTTTAATGGTGGGATATCTTGATAAAAAGTGGCGGCAGTCTAATAAAACATCGGTGAAGCAAGAAAGCTTAGTATAAAAAAACAGTATTTGTCTGTGGAGCTGTTTAGAGGTTGGGTATGTAATTTATATTTTAACTTTGTAACAAAAAGTTTATATTTTAAAAGTCAAGGAGGAATATTATGACTAGTACACTTGTTAATGATATGGAAAATGAATATGATCAATATTTAAATGATGAATCACGTACTGTGGGAAAAGCGGATTATATTTCATTTCCTACATCTGAAGATGATATAGTAAAGATAGTATCTTATGCTAAAAAAAATAATGAAAAAGTGACAGTACAGGGAGCACTCACAGGAATTACAGCAGGTGCGGTACCTAAGGGGGGAATTATACTCAATGTCAGCAAGATGAATAAAATTACAGGATTAAGGTATGATGAGGGCAAAAAATGTTTCTTATTATCAATACAACCTGGAGTTTTACTTTCAGAAGTTCGTAAGGCCTTGGATAATTTAGATTTTGATACTAAAGAATGGTCTGATGATTCAACCAATGCGTTAAAATTGCTTCAAAAAAGTGGCAAATGGTTTTTTACTCCAGATCCGACAGAAGCTTCGGCATCAATAGGCGGAATGGCAGCCTGCAATGCTTCAGGCGCAAGATCTTTTTACTATGGACCTACGAGAAACTATATAGATTCAGCACGCATTGTACTTTCTGATGGTTCTAAAGTTAAATTAAGAAGAGGAGTAGATAAGGTTAAGAATTTAAAATTTACTGTAAAGACTGATTCCGGTAAAGAGGTAAAAGGCCAGCTTCCTTATTATGTTATGCCTGATGTTAAAAATGCTTCTGGATATTATGTAAAAAAAGATATGGATCTTTTAGATTTATTTATAGGTTCAGAAGGAACACTTGGCATTATTACTGAAATGGAAATACAACTTACCCCACTTCCGAATCAAATATGGGGAGTTACTTCATTTTTCCCATCAGAAAAATGTGCCATAGATTTTGTGTATGCTGTCAGAGAAGCTAAATTGGATGTAAAAGTTGCTGCTATAGAGTATTTTAATAATAAAGCCTTGAATCTTATACGCAAACAGAAAGAAATTACTATGGCCTTTTCACAAATGCAGGATTTGCTTCCCAATTACCATACGGCAATTTATGTAGAACTTCATGGGGATACTTATGAAGAATTAAGTAAAGCTATGTTAAAAATTGGAGAATTAATTGTAAAATGCGGTGGAAATGAGAAGGATAATTGGCTTGCCACTAATCCCATAAATTTAGAGAGACTTATTGCTTTTAGACATGCCACTCCGGAATGTGTCAATCTCATTATCAGTGAGAGGAAAAAGAAAAATCCACATATTACTAAATTGGGGACAGATATGGCTGTACCTGACAGTGAGCTTAAAGGTATAGTGGATTATTATGATGATTCTATTTCACAATCTGGACTTCAAGCAGTAATGTTTGGGCATATAGGAAGCAATCATATACATGTCAATATACTGCCGAGAGGTGATAATGATTATAACAAGGGCAAATCAATGTACCTTAAATGGTCGGATCATGTAGTAGGTCTTGGTGGTACTATATCAGCAGAGCATGGTGTAGGTAAATTAAAAACCGCTATGTTGGTTGAAATGTATGGTAAGGATAATATCGAAAAGATGAGAGCAATTAAAAAGATTTTTGACCCTGACAGTATTTTAAATTCAGGAAATATTTTTAAAAGTGAAAATTAACATTATAGAAAGCAGGTGATTAGATTGAATATATTAGTTTGTGTAAAACAAGTGCCGTCAACTACTGAGATAAAACTGGATCCTGAAACTCATACTATAATTCGTGATAGAAATGATAATATAATCAATCCTTTTGATACTTATGCAATAGAGGAAGCTTTAAGGTTAAAAGAAAAATATGGTGGTAAAATTACGGCTATTAGTATGGGTATACCTAAAGTTGCTGATATGTTGAGAGAGATTATAGGGCTTGGAGTTGACGAAGCGGTACTTTTAAGTGATAGGAAATTTGCAGGTTCAGATACTCTAGCTACGGCCTATGCACTGGAAAAAGCAATAAAAAAAGTTGAAAATTATGATCTTATTATTTGTGGAAAGCAGGCCACTGATGGGGATACTGCACAGGTAGGTCCTAATCTTGCTGAAAAATTGGGGATTCCGCACACAACTTATGTAAGCAGAATAGACAGTGTAGAAAATGGTAAGATCAAATGCAGAAGAAATGCAGATGAGGGATATGTAATGGTGGAGCTAGAACTTCCAGCTCTTATAACAGTTGTGAAAGAAATTAATGTTCCCAGGCTTTCAACTATAGCTGGACTTAGAAGATCCATAGATGCAAAAATACCTATGTGGAATAGTTCTGATATTGAGGCATCTGATGATTTTATTGGATTGACAGGTTCGCCTACTCAGGTTAAGAAAACTTTTGTACCAGATCATGATATAGAAACCGAATTTTTAAAGGGTACACCTGATGAGCAAGCTGGAGCACTTGCAAAAAAGCTCACAATAATGGGTATTTAATAATCTAAAGTAAGGAGAATAGTATATGTCAAATATTTCTATTATAAGTGAAAAATGTGTAGGATGTAAAAGTTGTATGCGCCAGTGTCCATATGGGGCTATAAGCATGAAAGATAAAAAAGCAGAAATAGGAGAAAACTGTACTCTATGTGGAGCTTGTGTGGAAGCTTGTAAATTTGGCGCAATATTAATGGAGAAAGACAGCAATAATTGGCAGCAGAGCGGAGATAATTATAGTGGTATTTGTGTTTTAGCTGAACAATTTAATGGCCATATTAAGGCTGTAACTTATGAGTTGCTGGCAAAAGCTGGTGAATTAGCTCTGAGTTTAAAAACCAAAGTTTCAGTTATATTGCTTGGTTATAATGTTAAAGATAATGCAAAGGCTCTTATTGCTCATGGTGCTAATGAGGTACTTGCTGTAGATAATATCATGCTTAAGGACTTAAATGAAGAAATTTATCCTGAATTGATTACACAGATAATCAAACAATACAAACCAGAAATATTGTTAATTGGTGCCACTGCTTTTGGCAGATCCATAGCACCGAGAATAGCTTCAGCACTAAATACAGGTTTAACTGCTGATTGTACAAAATTGGAAATAGACAGTAAAACAGGTCTGCTTTTTCAAACAAGACCTGCTTTTGGGGGAAATCTAATGGCTACAATTGCATGCCCTCTTAGAAGACCACAGATGGCCACAGTAAGGCCTAAAGTGCTGAAAGCTGCAGAAGCAGATAGTTCTCGAGAAGGTAGAATTATTTATCCGGAAGTAAGTTTTCCAAAGAATATTAAATTACGTATCTTAGAAACTGTTTTATCCGATTCCCAAAAGATTAATGTAGCTGATGCAGATATTGTAGTTGCTGCTGGAATGGGTATGGGCAATATTAAAAATATGAAACTCGTGGATGAACTTGCTGAAGTTCTGGGAGGAGCGGTAGGAGCTACAAGAGCTATTGTAGATTTAGGATGGGCGGAATACAGCCAGCAAGTTGGACAAACTGGTAAGACAGTAGCACCTAAAATTTATATTGCTTGTGGAATTTCTGGTGCAATTCAGCATCTTGCAGGTATAGCATCCTCAGCTTATGTAATAGCTATTAATAAGGATAAAGATGCTCCTATTTTCAAATCTGCAAATGTGGGAATAGTAGGAGATTGTCTTGAAATTCTGCCTGAATTGGTAAAATCATTAAAAAAAATAAAAGAATCTAAAGTTAAAATTGGAGCATAATTTTTAACTGTAAGAATATATAAAAAATCCAGCATATAATATGTTACTTTGCAATTTAACTAAAAAATGCAGAAAGATAACAATATGCTGGATTTTAATCAATATTATTTTATAAAAAATAACATAGATAATAATTTTAAAATAGAGTATATTTAAAAACATGGGGGTATATATATGAATTTTAAGTTGGATATATTATGCAATGCATTTCCTGGTAAGTCAAACATAAGTGCACTGGGCTGGAGTAATGTCGTGCTTATACGTACCAAAGATAGAAATATATTGTTTGATACAGGTGCACAGGGAGTTAGACCAAATCTTTTGAATTCACTCAAAAATTTGTCTGTAGGACCAAAAGAAATAGACACAATTTTTTTAAGCCATTTGCATTTTGATCATTGTGGAAATGCATCTTTATTCCCAAATGCAAAATTTATTATAAGTGAAACAGAATGGAAATATGCTACTACAGAGGATGATATTTTTACAGCAGCAGAATCTGTAGAATATTTGAAAAACAGAAGAAAAATTATGATATCCCAAGATGGAGAAGGGATTTATCTCGGTATGAAAGCTATATTTACTCCAGGACATACACCTGGTGGAATGTCTCTAGTACTGGATGCAGATAATGAAAAGTGGGTTATTGCCGGCGATGCAGTAAAAAACAGGATAGAGTTATCGACGGAGAAAGTGGATATGTCTTTAAATGATGAGGACAGTAAACAAAGTATATCCAGAATAAAAAATACTGCAAATCGTGTTTTACCAGGACATGATTGCTGGTTGAGAATTGAAAATTATAAAGTTGTACCTGAAGAAAAAGTACAGGTTGAGATTTCTCTTCCTAAGGGAATGCAGGGTGGAAAAAATGGAGTTTTCAAATTAGTTGTTGAGAAATAGCTAATTGACATGATGAACCGGCTAAAATTCAAGTATTTATCAGATTGTAGCTAATAGCAGAATTAAGAACTATAACTTGACACAAATAGACATGAATGATATAGTAATAGTTGGAAAATTGAGATAAAATACTTGTAATTTAAGGAGTGAATTAATATGGCAGATGGAAATTCAAGTACCAGATCAATAGAAAGGGCTTTTGATATATTGGAGTGCTTTATTTTTGACGGTATAGAATTATCGTTAATGGAAATTTCAAATAAAATTAATTTATCTCCTAGTACGGTTCACAGGCTTATTGGTACGCTTCAGAAAAGAGGTTATTTGGAAAGAAATCCAGTAAATAAAAAATATTATTTAGGTGCTTTAATTGTCAAACTAGGCAATATTAGTTTGAAATATTTTAAAAAAGAATTTACTCAGATTGCATTTCCGTATATGGTAGAATTGCGTGATAAATTTAATGAAAGTGTTACTATGTATGTGAGAAATGGTAATAAACGTGTTTGTGTACAAAGAGTTGAATCAAAACAGAGTTTAAGATTGGTTATGAATATTGGAAGTATATTGCCTTTAGAAAAGGGCGCACCGGGAAAGATATTGCTTGCTGATCTACCTGAAGCTCAAGTAAAAGAACTGGTAGAAGATTATGATGATACTTTAAAAGATACTTTAGAACAAGTACGTAAAAATAAATATGCTATAAGCAGGGGTGAAAGAGAAAAGGGGCTGGGAGCTATAGCTACACCTGTGTTTTTTGCTGATGGAAAAGTCCTTGCCGCATTATCTATGACCGGGCCCATAAATAGACTTTTAAGTAAAGATGTTAAAGAAAAAACTGCATCTGTAATTGAATCTGCTTCAGAAATATCGGAAGCCCTGGGATATATTGAAAACAAATAGGCTATTTTTTAAGAGATAATAATGTGAAAGACAGCGAAATTTACAATTTGAGCTTTAGGAGAGTTATTAATGAAGAGCAATACTGTAAATACAATAGAGGTTTGGTATAATTTTAAGATAAAAATAATTTTAAAAAGTATGCTGGTGGGTATTTTCGCAGGATTTATAACAGTATTCTACAGATATCTTTTAGAAAAATCACTTATAGCTGCTCATTTTATTTATAGTATGGAACTTAAAAATTTTTGGCTTATTCCAGTATTTACTGTTGTTCTTATAACTGCAGGTTATGTAGTGGGATGTATAGTTCAAAGTGATTC
Organism: Clostridium moutaii; assembly: GCF_041205085.1. Lineage (NCBI taxonomy): Bacteria > Bacillati > Bacillota > Clostridia > Eubacteriales > Clostridiaceae > Clostridium > Clostridium moutaii. The sequence goes on along the minus strand of NZ_JBGEWD010000006.1, from coordinate 88,357 downwards.
AATGGTAGCTGGCAGTGGTATACCACAGGTAGAAGGTATTTTAATAGGAAAGCTTAGGATGAATTGGTACAAAGTAATACTAAAAAAATTTATGGCAGGAGTTATAGCCATTGGGGCAGGGCTATCTTTGGGAAGAGAAGGACCTTCAATACAAATAGGAGCAGCGGTAGGACAGGGTATTGGCAGACTATTTAAAGGAACTGATTTAGAAGAAAAGTTTTTAATAACCAGCGGTGCTAGCGCAGGGCTTGCAGCTGCTTTTAATGCACCTCTTGCAGGGTGTATTTTTGCGTTGGAGGAAATTCATAAAAATTTCTCATCTAAAATTCTAATTTCCGCCTTTTCAGCATCTATCATTTCTGATTTTATAGCTAAGCAATTGCTGGGAATGTCACCTGTTTTTAATTTTAACTATATAAAGGTAATGCCTCTAAAAAATTATAGTTATATAGTGCTGTTTGGAATAATTTTAGCTTTATGCGGAGTTCTATTTAATAAGGCACTTTTAAAATCCCAGGATATTTATAATAGTAAGAAATGGCTTACTGTAAAGAGAAAACCCATAATAGCTTTTTTAATAGCTGGAGTCATGGGACTTGTTTTACCACAGGTACTTGGAGGAGGGCATGATTTAGTTTCTGCTCTTGCAAATTCAAATATGACTATACAGATGATGATTGTAATATTGGTGGGGAAGTTCTTGTTCACAATGTCATCTTATGGATCAGGCACTCCAGGTGGAATATTTTTACCACTTTTGGTCATCGGGGCGCTTATAGGCAGTATCTATGGCAATATTATTCATGTAGCTTTTGGATTTAATTCACAGTATATAAATAATTTGATAATACTTGGCATGGCTGGATATTTCTCATCAGTTGTAAAATCTCCTATTACAGGTATTGTACTTATTACAGAAATGACTGGAGCTTTTACTAATCTTTTATCCGTTTCTGTGGTAAGTATAGTTGCTTATATATTTTCGGACATGTTAAATTCTAAACCTGTATATGAACTTCTTTTAGGTAGGATATTGAATAAAAATACAGGATGTAAAATAGAAGATAACAAAAAAACTATAGTTGAGACTGTAGTTCATATCAATTCAGATATTTGTGGAAAGAAAATAAAGAATGTGACGTTTCCACCTCATTGTTTAATTGTAGCATTAAAAAGAGGTGAAAAAGAAATAATACCAAAAGGTGATACAGTTATTTGGGCAGGAGATTATTTAATAATTCTTATTGACAAGAGTTACGAGGCTGAAGTAAGAAAAAGTTTGTATGAATTAGACTGATAGATTAACTATAAACGTGCATAAAAAAATAAATTTTATCGCTAAAATTTGAAAGGTTAATATTAAAAGAACAAATTTATTAGAAAAAATTTATTTCTAAATAGAAAAAAAATAACTTTTTCCAGGGATCTAAAAATGATCATATGTAATTATGAATAAATATTTGTATGACACTTTCATTTAGTCTGATATATTACATTGGTGAATTTATGAAGTATATAAAAATTATGTATAATTAATCTATGACAGGAGAATTAAGCAATGGACAAATATGCAATGGATATGAGGAAAAGGGGGACTAAAAAATGAGTTTTCAAAAAGATGTTTATAATACAATGAAAGAGCTTGTGGCTATACCAAGTATATCTGGCACAAGGCAGGAAAGTTTTATAGCAGAGAAAATATATGAAAAACTTTTAGAGATACCTTATTTCAAGGAAAATACCCATAATGCTGGTAAGGTAAAAATTGAAAATGATCCATTTGGAAGAAGTTTTATATGGGCAGTGGTAAATGGAAAAGAATATTCTGAAAACTCATTGATTTTATCAGGACATTTAGATGTGGTGGGAGTAGAGGAATTTGGACATTTGAAATCCGCAGCTTTTGATGTAGAAAGGTGTACAGAAAGAATTTCAGAATTGGATTTGGATGAGGATACTAGAGCGGATATTAAATCTGGAGATTGGGTATTTGGAAGAGGAACCGCAGATATGAAATTTGGAATAGCACTTAACATTGAACTTTTAAGGGAGTTCAGTGTGAATAGAAATTTCAAGGGGAATTTATTGTTTTTGGTGGTCCCGGGGGAAGAAAGTAATTCTGAAGGTATGATTTCAGCAGTACCCTTTCTTCTTAAATTAAGAGAAGAGAGAAAATATAATTACTGTGGCATGATAATATCTGAACCAAGTATACCTGAAAGGGAAGAAAAAGTTAGTAAAAGATTGTACATAGGTAGTGTAGGTAAAATTATGCCTCTGTTTTTTTGTGTGGGAAAAGAAACCCATGTAGGTGAATCTTTAAATGGATTAAATCCTAATCTAATGGTGTCCGAAATAAACAGATTACTGGAATGTAATGAAGATTTTTCAGATGATGCCTATGATGCTGTAACTCCACCACCCATGTGCTTAAAACAGATGGATTTAAAAGAACTCTATTCAGTTCAGAGCCCTCTTTACGCCGCAGCTTATTATAATGTATTGACACTTAAAATGGGATATGAAAAATTTATCGGAGACTTAAAAAGCCTAGCCCATGAGGCATTTTTAAATGTATTGGATAACCTTTCAAAAAAAAGAGATGAGTTTGCAAAAAAATCCTCTAGACAATTAAGATTTGAATCTGTTTACCCCTGTGTTATGACTTATAGTGATATTCTTTCTGAAGTTAAAAGCAACTATAAAAATTTTGACAGTTATATAAGAAAAAAAATTAGTACGTGGAAAGATGAAAAAAAAGATAATCAAACTATAGCCATAAATATAGTGAGAGAGACATATGAGCTATATAAAGAAAAAAAGCCGATGATAATAATTTCCATCATTCCACCTTATTATCCGCATAAATATTTAAAAAATGAAGATAGTAGAAGTGGTAAATTTATAGGTGCCGTGGATAGAACTATTGAATATGCGGAAAGAGAATTACATGAAGAAATTATAAAAACTAATTTTTTTATGGGTATATCCGATGCAAGTTATACAGGCATTGGTGCAAATAGTTCAGTGAACAGCCTTATCTCAAATATAGTTGGCTATGATATAATCTACGAACTTCCTATAGATGAACTAAAAAAAATTGATATTCCTGTAATAGTTTTTGGAGGTTCTGGAAAAGATCTGCATAAATATACTGAGAGGATAAATGTGCCTTATTCCTTTAATGTAGTTCCTAAACTTTATAAATATATGATTTCAAATGTACTAAAGTAATACAAATAAGATGAATATCATGTTAAATTTAAAAATTGACATAATATTCACAATGAAGAAATTTTATTGATGCTAAACATCAAAAAACCTTTTTTAAGGAATAAAAATCCATGGAAAAACATTTTGCAATACTTAATTTAAATTAAGTATTGCAAAAAAAATATTAGGAGATATAATAATATTGAAGTAGAAATAATATAAAATTTAATATAGTATCTTAAAAAAGGAGGAGAAAGAATGGCATCAGATGTAACCGAAACCAAGAAATTGACGCTTGTTTCTCTAATATTAATGATCTTCACTTCTGTGTTCGGATTTGCCAACATGCCTAGATCGTTTTATCTGATGGGATATGGAGCAATTCCATGGTATATTTTATCTGCAATTACATTTTTTATACCATTTGCTTTTATGATGTCTGAATATGGTGCCGCATTTAAAAATGAGAGGGGTGGAATCTATTCATGGATGGAGAAATCCGTAGGCCCTAAATATGCTTTTATAGGGACATTTATGTGGTTTGCTTCTTATATAGTGTGGATGGTAAACATATGCTCTACAATATGGATTCCATTTTCAAATGCCATATTTGGAAAAGATGTAACTTCTACGTGGGGGATTTTTGGGTTAAACTCCACCCAGACCATAGGAATATTGGGAATAATTTGGATATTACTCGTAACGTTTACAGCCTCAAAAGGATTGGACAAGATAACAAAAGTAACTTCAGTAGGAGGTACGGCAGTTGTAATTCTAAATGTAGTATTATTAATTGGAGCATTAATTATACTTATAGCAAATGGAGGTCATCTAGCAGAGGCAGTTGCTTCATCGCAATCTTTTGTAAAATCTCCTAATCCGGAATATCAATCACCAATTGGAATGTTATCTTTTTTAGTTTTTGCAATATTTGCTTATGGTGGGATTGAGGTAACTGGGGGATTAGTTGATCAGACAGAGAAAGCTGAAGTGACTTTCCCAAAGGGAGTTACTATAGCAGCTTTAATTATTGCAGTAGGGTACTCATTAGGTATATTTTTATGCGGTATATTTACTAATTGGAATGATGTATTATCACAAAAAGGAGTTCACATGGCCAATGCTGCCTATGTAGTTATGCAAAACTTAGGGTATCAATTGGGACAAAGCTTAAATATGAGCCAAGCTGCTTCTCTTACTATGGGAGCTTGGGTAGCTAGATTTGTAGGATTGTCCATGTTCTTGGCCTTAACAGGAGCTTTCTTTACTCTGTGCTATTCGCCATTAAAACAGATTATAGAAGGTACACCTAAGGAATTATGGCCGGGAAAAATGGCAGAAGTCAAGAATGGAATGCCTATAAATGCTATGTGGGTACAATGTATAACAGTAATAGTATTTGTAGCATTAGTATCATTTGGTGGAGATGCTGCTGCTAAATTTTTCTCAAGACTTGTTTTGATGACTAATGTGGCAATGACTTTACCTTATATGTTCCTGTCCGGCGCATTCATAGCTTTTAAGAATAAAAAGGAAATAGTAAAACCTTTTGAAATTTATAAGAGTAAATCTTTAACCTGGATTTGCACTATATTAGTTACATTTACAGTAGGGTTTGCTAATTTCTTTACAATAATTGAGCCAGCTACGGTTGGAAACTTAGGAGATACTATTTGGATGATAGCAGGACCACTATTCTTTACACTGGTAGCACTTGCAATGTACAGTAGATATGAAAAAAAATGTAGTAAAAATACTGTATGTTCCAAATAATATTTGATGAATTTAAAAAATCCATCTAGAATTAAATTCTAGATGGATTTTTTCTTGTAGTGTAATTGACAAAGGTTTATAATTATCCTTGCGCCGCTGGTATTTTCTATTGTGAACGTAACCCGAGAAAAGTATATCTGTATACGTATACTCTATAATCTATTACTTTAAATTTTTAATTAAGTACGTATACATTAACGGATCTTATACCCCAACTTTGGGCTTCAGATTGGGAAGGTACGAATAAGTCTATTCTATTTCCCTTTATGGCACCGCCAATATCCGCTGCAATAGCATAACCGTATCCTTCTACATAAACTCTAGTACCAATAGGTATAACTCTAGGATCTACAGCTATAGTACTGTAACTGTTTGGGTCTCTTTTAGTAGGAGAACCTGATGCTGTAATACCATCACCGGTATATGCAGTTGCCTGCATGCTGAGAACTCTAGAAGAAGAAACAGCGCCTGAACCTCCACGAGATAAAGTTTGATTACTACCAGTAGTGTTAGCCGTAGCAATGATAGTAGGATGAGAAGCTTGTTTAACTTGAGAATTTTGCGCAGCTATTAATTGTTGTTCCTTTGATGTCTCTTTAGAAAGAAGTTCTTTTTGTTGTTTTATATCGTTATTCAATTTGACTAGAATAACTTCATTACCTGTTCTTAAAGATTGTAACCTGTTATTTTCATCATTTAAAGTTTTCTTTTCTGTTTCTATAGCCAGTTCATTTTGCTTTAGTTTGGCAATAATGTCGTTATCAAATTTTATAACTCTTGTAACAGTATCAATTCTAGATAGAAAATCACTTAAATCTTTGGAAGACAATACCATTTCAAGATATCCATCGGTGCCATTTACATACATAGCTCGTATCCTTTTTTTGAAAAGGTTATTTTGGGATAGGGAATTATTTTTTGCAGTTTCCAATTTGACTTGTGTGTTTTTGATGTTTTTAGCAATCTCATTCATATCTGCTTTATTTTTATCAATTTTTTGTATTACTCCATTGATTTGATCATTTAAATTCCCCACTTTTGCTTCCAATTGCCTTTTGTTATCCTGAGTTTGTTTTAATTCATTTGACGTATCTGCAGATGATGTAGCAAAAACATTTCCGCATGTCATTATGATTAATACAAAAGTCATAATAACAGATAAGGTTTTTTTATTCAATTTATTTTCCCCCTTAAATGGTTATTAAGCTTTAAAATTTAATTTAAAACTTACTAATGTTTTTTATTATACCATTAATGTATGCCAAAACTCAAGTTTTTATAAAGTGAACCATAATAATGTGGAAAAGAAAACCATTACATTACAGAATAGAATAAAGGAAAATATTATGCTAATAATAGATTTATAAAAAGATTGGGAGACGCATACAGGGGTCTTTCAAAAAAGTGAAATCTATATGAAAGATATAATACATACAAACTTTCAGTGCATAGAAAAAATTAGAGTTGGAAGATGCTTTAAAATATAATTATAAAATTTAAAAAAATTTATTGACATTGACAAAAATCTATAGTAAACTACCATTTAACGAACAAAAGCTTTGATAGGACTAAGTAAATATGTGTATATTTTAAAGAGAGTGGGATGAGGTGGAAGCCCATAGATGAACATATTGAAACTCACCCAGGAGCTGCAGGCTGAAGATTTTAGTAAGCTGAGCCGGTTTTTACGTAGACCGTTATGTGAATTGAGTATAAAATTGGGTGGTACCGCGACAGACTTTTTCGCCCCAGCGAAAAAGAGCTGTTTTTTTTATGCTTTTAATTTGGAAGACTTATTAATATTGCATGTTAATTGTGCAATTTATATAGACATAATAATATATCAACCGCGATATTATTAAGACTATAGAAGAGATGGAGGTTTATTATATGAATATCATAGTTTTAATTAAACAGGTGCCGGATATGGAAAAAGTAAAATTTGATAGTGAAAAGGGAGTGGTAGATCGTAAATCTGCTGGTACAGAAATTAATCCCTTTGATTTAAATGCACTGGAAGCAGCGGTGCAGATAAGTGAGAAAATTGATTCAACTGTTACAGCTGTAAGTATGGGACCGCCAAGTGCCCAGGAGGCTTTGAAAGAATGCATTGCAAGAGGAGCAAAACAGGGGATACTTATTAGTGATGCAAAATTTGGAGGATCAGATACTAAGGCTACATCCACCATATTGTCCAGTGCAATTCAAAAAATAGGAAGTTATGATTTAATAATTGCTGGAGAAAAAACGGTAGATGGGGATACAGGTCAAATTGGACCTGAAGTTGCAGAATTTTTAAATATACCCCATGGAAGTTATATAAGTAAAGTTCAGGACATAAATGAAAGTGAAATTAAAGTGTGCTCAGAAATATGGGAGGGAACATATTTAAAAAGTATAAAATTACCTGCACTTATTACAGTTACCAAGGATATAAATGTTCCAAGACTTCCATCCTTTAAAAATAAGATGAAGGCGAGAAAAGCTGAAATAAAAATTATAAAATTTGAGGATTTAAAAGAAAATTTAGATATAAATAAAGTAGGTTTTAATGGATCACCTACAAAAGTTAAAAAAATAGAAGTTCCCCAAATATCGAAAAGGGAAGGAAAAATCTACAGGGAAAATATTCCTCAGGCGGTAGAAGGGCTTGTTAACATATTTAAAGAAAAAAAGGTGGTGGATTGACAATATGAAAAAGGAATATAATGGTGTATTGGTATTTGCAGAACAGAAAAAAGGACAAATTCATAAAGTCAGTTATGAACTTCTTGGGAAAGCCAGGAAACTTGCAGATAAGTTAAATGCTCCTGTGTACAGTGTACTTCTGGGGCAAGGAGGAATAAAGGCTGAAGAGTTGATATACAGAGGTGCGGATAAAGTTTTCTATATAGAAGATGAAATATTCAATGAGCCTGAAGAGTTAGTTTATAAAATAAATTTAGTGAAGCTTGTAGATAAAATTAAGCCGGAAATTTTCCTTATTGGGGCCACCAGCCTTGGAAGATCTCTGGCGCCGAGACTGGCAGCAGCATTAAATACAGGGCTGACAGCAGACTGTACAGGACTTGAAATAGATGAAGATGGAAAATTGATTCAAATAAGGCCTGCTTTTAGTGAAAACATATTGGCACATATAAAGACAGATACTTATCCACAAATGTCTACAGTAAGATATAAGGAATTTAATGAAAGCGAAAGAAATGATCAAAATAAAGGGGAAATCATTAGGATAGATGCAATAAAACCTGAAAATGAACTGGTAAAGGTTATAAGTGAATTAAAGGAACAGGAAGTAAATATTTCAGATGCCAGTGTAATAGTGGCAGCAGGCAAAGGGCTTAGAAAAGCTGAAGATTTTACAATGATTAAAGAACTGGCGGATTTACTTGGAGGTTTAGTTGGGGCAACTAGAAGTATTGTAGATGATGGATTTATTTCTAAAGACTTTCAGGTAGGATACAGCGGAAACAGAGTAAAACCTAAAATATATATAGCCTGTGGGATTTCAGGAGCGCCACAGCATCTGGCTGGTATGAAAGAATCGGAATTTATTGTGGCAATTAATACAGATCCGTCAGCTCCCATATTCAATATAGCTGATTATGGAATAGTGGATGATATGTATAAAGTAATACCGGAATTAGTTAATAATATCAAGAGCAGAATGTAATAGACAATTTACAAAAAGGGGGCAATAATATTGAAAAATGAAGTGATTGAAACATTAAAACAAATTGTAGGAGAGGATTGGGTTGTAAATGATCTATCAAAGATGCAAAATTATCTATATGATGAAACTGAGCCTTTATTAAGGCCTGAAGCATCAGAGGACTGTGTGGTGGTTAAACCTGGTTCACCCAAGGAAATATCCGATATATTAAAGTATGCCAATAAAATTTTGATGCCCGTGGTTGCCAGAGGTGGTGGCACTGGAGTTGTTGGCGGAGCAATACCAGTAAAGCCAGGTATAGTTTTATCCCTTGAAAGACTTAACAAAGTTGTTGAACTGGATGAAAAAAATTTGATGATAACTGTTGAAGCAGGGGCTACTTTAGCAGATTTACTAGAAGTGCTGGGAAATGAAAGCAAACTATTTTTTCCCATACATCCAGGAGATGAGGGGGCACAAATAGGTGGAATGGTTGCAACAAATGCCGGAGGTACAAAGGCCNTGGGAAATGAAAGCAAACTATTTTTTCCCATACATCCAGGAGATGAGGGGGCACAAATAGGTGGAATGGTTGCAACAAATGCCGGAGGTACAAAGGCCGTAAAGCATGGAATCATGAGAAATCATGTCAAGGCACTGGAAGTGGTTCTTCCAACGGGAGAAATAGTTACTTTTGGGGGAAAGCTTATAAAAAACAATATGGGCTATGACTTGCTTCATATGATGATTGGAAATGAAGGAACTCTGGGAATCATTACAAAAGCAACCTTAAAACTCTATGCAAAAAATAAATACACAGGTACACTTTTGGTCTCATTTAACACAAGAAGAGAAGCATGTGATGCTGTTCCAAAAATATTGCAGGAAGGGATAACTCCCTTGGCTGTTGAATACATGGATAGAATTGTTGCAGAAAAAGCTGCAGATCAGCTTGGAAGTACATGGCCTCCGGATAATAAAGGATCTGTAGATCTCATCTTCATGTTGGATGAACCCACTGAAGATGAGTTGTACTCAAATAGTGAAAAAATCGTAGAAATATGTGAAAAATACAATTCAGTGGACAGCATTATAGCAGAAACTGCAAAAGAGCAGAGAAATATTCTGGAAATAAGAAGTAACGCCTATGGCCCTTATAAAGACAATATATCAGATGCACTTGATATAGCTGTTCCTCCATCAGCTGTACCTGATTTCTTCGATGATATAACAGAATTAGCCCAAAAATATAATAACAATATTGTGTCTCTTGGGCACATTGCCGATGGAAATATTCATAATTTTATTATGGGCGAAAATGGTAAACTGCCTTCTTATTATGAAGAATTAAAAGAGGAAATGTATAAAACGGCAATAAAATATGGTGGGACAATAACGGCCGAACATGGAACGGGAAAAACAAGGAAAAAACATATGCCGCTTCAATTTACTGAAAGGGAAATTCAAATTATGAAGGGTATTAAAAAAGTATTTGATCCCAATGAAATTCTTAATCCAGGAACTATAATTGACTGAATTGATATTTTTAATAAAAAAGCTGAAGTAAAATTTACTTCAGCTTTTTTACATATATATTCAAATAATTTAAATCAGATGATATTTTTAGATGGCTTAGGTTTGGTAACTATAGATATAGTCCGTTTGTCCAGTACTGATATCAATAGAAAAGTACCAAGGCATGTTAGCCATTCCATAAATATTACATGAGGAAAAATTCTGAATGAAGGTATTGTTTCCCATAAAATAAGCACTACTATCCCCGTCAAAGTGGTGTAAAAGGCAGAACTGCGTCTGCATAATCCGGGAATAAATACAGTAAATAAAAATACTATGGTAAAAGCTGTGCAGAGGCTTAAACCTATTGATATGGTTTTTAATATGCCTGACATGGATAGAGCTAATATAAAAGTTAATATGCCTATTAAAACTACAAACATCTTATTCATAATAATAAGTTTTTTATCCTCTATTTTTGGATTTATAAATGATTTATATATGTCCTGAGTGAATAATGTAGATGCACCTAAAAGTAGATTACAAGCTGTGGATACATCAGCAGCCCACAGAGCAGCTAGAGTCAAACCTGCTGCTATAGGGTTTAGTGATAATATCATTTTGGGTAATGCCAAAGTTCCGCTTACATCGGGAAAAGCGGTTTTAGCCGCCATGCCTATTATGGCACATAAAAAGCCTATGGGAATCATAAGCAGTCCAGCTATTATAAATCCTCTTTTTGCCGTTTTAGAATCTTTAGCTGCAAAAGCCAATTGTACAGGTCCTTGCATGGACATAACCTGTGTAATCATAATGAGAAACCAGCTTAAAATTATCCATATGCCGGTACCTTGTACAGGACTGAAATAATGTATATTTTCAGGAAGTTGTAGTTTTATATTACCCAATCCACCTCTTGAAGCTACCGCCAGTATGGTGCATAATATAATTCCTGCATACTTTATTGGAACATTGAACATATTACATAATCCTGCAGACCACATTCCGCCTATAAAAGTTATACTTATAAATACACAGGCACTTACTATCATACCTGTTTTTAATGTAAATACTTCAGGCAGAAGTGAAGATAAAATGGATCCACCTGCAATGTATTGGAGTGATACAATTACTACAAGAATAATGATCTGGCATATGACACAAACAATTCTTCCCTTTTCATCATAAAATTTCCCAAATAGCTCCGGCACAGTTGATACATTAAAATCTCTATATTTACCAGCTATTAAAATTCCCATGAGAATAGCTCCAACACCCCAGGCTACATTGTACCAGCCTGCCGACAGACCTATATCATACGCCTGTTCAGCAACACCTATGGTGGAAGCTCCACCTATGGCAAGGCCTATTAGAGAGCAGGTTACAAGAGGAGTTGTCAACTGCCTTCCTGCCAAAGTATAACTTTCTCCACCCTTTAAAGCCTTTTTTCTAGCAAAAAAACTTATTACAAATAACATTGATATATAAAGGATTATAATTATTAATGATATATTCATTTTTACGGCCCCCTTTTTATTTGATTAATGGTTAGTATAGGCAATAGTTGAGTGTCCAGCTGCAAAATTTGGATAAAAAAAGCGCCCCTGGCCAAGGGACGAATTAGTCGTGGTACCACCCTAATTATACATATAGCAAATTTCTGAAATTTTTAAAAGAGTAATAAAAAAAGCACCTACGATTAAGGGACGAAACTCAATCGTGATACCACCCTATTTCAGAAACAAATACATTGTTTATCTCTTACTCTTAACGAGAGTTAAACGGCTCAGCCTACTTAAAGAATTTCAGCCTGCGGTTCAGGAATGTATTTCATAAAGCACACCAAACAGTTTACACCAACCACTGTTTCTCTTTGTGATACGCTTGATTACTTGTTTCCATCTTCACCTAGATATAATATAAATATTATAACCTGAAATTGTTGTAAATACAAAATATAAAATATATCTTAAAACTTAATTATATTAAAAATACTATGAATAGCTGTGAATATCAAGAGCATATATGATAGGCGTAATAAAAAATAATTTAAACAAAAGAAAATTCAACATGAACCTAAGAATCGCTTGATACTGGAGGCTCAATGCTATATTTCTGAATTTTTAAAATATTAATTGACATTGACAAAAACTTGTAGTAAACTATTTTTTAGGGATTTTAAGAAAAAGAATTTAAATAGAGAAATATTTTCATATATTTTATAAAACGTTTACATAAATTTTGAAATCACAAATGTATGTAATGAATTAAAAAATAATATAGTGTATTATAATTAAACTTTAAAATTAAGTTGTCAATATTGAGGCCGATAGTCTTGGAAGAAATCTGGCACCTAGACTGGCAGTGGCATTAAATATAGGGTTGACGATAAATTGTACAGGCCTCGAAATAGACGAAAGTGGAAATAAAACATAAATTAACAGTTCATTGAAAAAGGGGGCAATAATATTGGAAAGTGAAGTAATTGAAAATTTAAAACAAATTGTAGGAGAGGATTGGGTTATAAATGACCTGTCTAAGATGCAAAGCTATCTGTATGATGAAACTGAACCTTTATTAAGACCTGAGGCATCAGAAGATTGTGTAGTAGTCAAACCCGGTTCTCCTGAAGAAATATCCGATATATTGAAATATGCCAATAGGATTTTGATGCCCGTGGTTGCCAGAGGCGGGGCTACGGGAGTTTGTGCTGGAACAATACCAATAAAACCAGGGATAGTTTTATCTCTTGAAAGGCTCAATGAGATTGTTGAACTGGATGAAAAGAATTTAATGATAACTGTTGAGTCAGGAGTTACTTTGGGTGATTTACTGAAATTTTTAAGTAAAGAAAGCAAATTATTTTTTCCTATACATCCTGGGGATGAAGGAGCACAAATAGGTGGAATGGTTGCATCAAATGCCGGAGGTTCAAAGGCTGTAAAGCATGGAATCATGAGAAATCATGTCAAGGCACTGGAAGTGGTTCTTCCAACGGGTCAAATAGTTACTTTTGGTGGAAAACTTATAAAAAACAATGCAGGTTATGATTTGCTTCATATGATGATCGGAAGTGAAGGTACACTGGGAATCATTACAAAAGCAACCTTGAAACTGTATCCTACAAATAAATATTCAGGTACACTGCTTGTTTCATTTAATACAAGGAGGGAGGCCTGCGATGCGGTTCCGGAAATATTGCAGGAAGGAATCCTGCCATTAGCCGTAGAGTATATGGATAGAATTGTCGCCGTAAAGACTGCAGAAAAACTGGGTACTATATGGCCTGTAACTGAAGGTTCTATAGATTTAATGTTTGTGCTGGATGAGCACACTGAAGATGAACTGTACTCAAATAGTGAAAAAATTGTGGAGATATGTGAAAAATATAATTCAGTGGGCAGTATTATAGCAGAAACTGCAAAAGAACAGAGAAATATTCTGGAGATAAGAAGTGCTGCCTATGACTCTTATAAGGAGATATTGGCAGATGTACTTGATACTGCTGTTCCGCCTTCAAGTGTACCTGATTTCTTTGATGATATAGCTGCACTAGCTGAAAAATATAATAATGACATCGTATCTCTCGGGCACATTGCAGACGGAAATATTCATAATTTTATCATGGGCGAAAATGGCAAGATACCTCCTTATTATGAAGATTTAATGGTAGATATATATAAAACAGCGATAAAATATGGGGGGACAATAACTGCGGAACACGGAACTGGAAAAACAAAAAAGAAACATTTATATATTCAATTTAGTGAAGGGGAAATTCAAATTATGAAGGGCATTAAAAAAGCATTTGACCCCAATGGAATTCTTAATCCAGGAACTATAGTAGATTAATTCTAATGTTATTTATAAAAAGTTGCAGGTAGATTTCACTGCAGCTTTTTTATGTAATTTGCATCGTTAATAAATTTACAATGATTATCTAATATATTAAAAAACAACTATATTTTGCACAATATGTTTCTTATGATATTATATAGAATATAAGTAATATTAAAATATGTCTAAAAATAAAGAAAGGAAGGTGAAAAACCTAATTATATTGATTAAATATAATTAGGTATTATATGATTAGTGAAGGTGAACAGAGAGTATATGATACTTTAAATGAAATAGGCATTGAATATGAAAAATATGAGCATAAGCCGGTTTATACTATAGAAGATGTTAATGAATTGGATATAGATATTCCAGGTGATCACACCAAAAATCTTTTTCTCAGAAATAGAAAGGGAAATGTTCATTACCTGGTGGTTTTAGAAGATTCAAAGCAGGCGGATTTAAAAAAATTATCTAAACAGCTGGGAAGTACTCCCCTGTCTTTTGCCTCAGAGGAAAGATTGGGAAAGTATTTAGGGTTAAAACCCGGTTCTGTGAGTCCTTTTGGGCTAATTAATGATAGTGATAAATGTGTGAGAGTAATAATTGACAATGATATACTCAAGGCAGAAAAGGTGGGATTTCACCCCAATGTAAATACAGCAACACTGGTTGTTTCATGCAGAGATTTTCAAAAATTTTTAAAATGGACTAAAAATAAAGTATCCTACATAAAAATCTAAGCTGTTGTATGCGAAAAGGATATTTTTATTCTGCACTATCTGCTGTATTATTTGGAACTTGTGGTATTATAATAAAAATTGCTTTTTCAGAAGGGGCAGATTCCATAAATATATTGATTCTGCAGTACATAATATCAATTCCAATTATGTTTTTTGCCATGCTGCTAATAGATAAAAATACTTTGAAAATAGATAGATGTGATCTTTACCACACAGCTATTCTGGGGGTAATAGGGAATACACTTATGACGGTTTTTTACTATAGGGCATTTAATTACTTGAATGTTTCCATGGTAACCATATTGTTATATACCTATCCTGTAATGGTCTTTATCTATTCCATGATATTTGAAAAAATGGACCTGGATTTCAATAAAATTTTTGCTATTATTACAGCTTTTATAGGATGTTTTCTAACTCTGGGACTAGTAAGGCAAGTGGATGTTCTTTCTGTGAAAGGATGTATATTTGGATTTTTAGCTGCATTATTTTATACTTTTATGAATATATACTCGGAAAAAAACATGAAAAAATTGAATCCACTTACCATGAATTTCTATTCAATTATTTTTTCATTATTGTCTTTGATAATTTTTAGATTCCCGGTTTCAGCATTGGGCAAAGGCTTGAGCATTAAGCTCATTATCTGTATTATGGTATTGGCTGTGGTCTGTGAAATAATACCACTAACTTTGCTGTATGCAGCAATTAAAGATATTGGTTCTTTAAAAGTTTCAATAATAGGAAATTTGGAAATACCTACAGCCATGCTGCTTTCATTTTTCATATTGGGGGAATCTATGACCTTGCTTCAGGTTCTTGGAGCAGTTATGGTTATTTATGCTGTTTATAATATTAGGAAGATAGATTAGATTTAAAGTATAATGTTATACAGATAGTTATTTATTTTTTAAATTAAAAATGCAGGTGTTTAATATGGATTATGTACAAAACTCAATGTTTGATAAAAAAAGTTCTTCTCCATTAGCAGAGAGAATCAGGCCGGTGAATCTGGAAGATTATATTGGACAACGTCATATATTAGGAGAGGGAAAAATACTTAGAAATTTAATATATACGGATAATATAAGTTCTATGATATTCTGGGGGCCGCCTGGAGTTGGCAAGACAACTCTGGCTATGATAATTGCCTCTATTACCAAAGCTAAATTTATAAACTTTAGTGCTGCTACTTCTGGCATCAAGGAAATAAAAGAAGTTATGGCAATGGCAGAGAAGAATCGGAGAATTGGCATCAGGACAATTCTTTTTATAGATGAAATTCATAGATTCAATAAAGCTCAGCAGGATGCTTTCCTTCCCCATGTGGAAAAAGGAAATATAATACTCATAGGTGCCACTACTGAAAATCCTTCTTTTGAAATAAACTCGGCTTTACTATCAAGATGCAGGGTTTTTGTGCTTCACTCTTTGGATACAGGAGATATTGTCAGTCTATTGAAAAGAGCAATAAAGGACAAAAGGGGATTTGGATATTTAAAAGTAAACATTACAGATGATATACTGCAGATGATAGCCATATACTCCAACGGAGATGCAAGATGTGCTCTAAATGTGTTGGAAATTGCCATAATGAGCTGTATTGACAATATCAGCACTTCAAATGTGACAAAAGAAGTGGTTGAGCAGTGTATTAATAAAAAAACTCTGTTATATGATAAAAATGGAGAAGAACATTATAATTTAATTTCTGCTCTTCACAAATCTATGAGAAACAGTGATCCAGATGCAGCAGTTTATTGGCTGGCAAGAATTTTAGAATCAGGAGAGGATCCTCTATATGTGGCAAGGAGGATAATACGTTTTTCATCGGAAGATATAGGAATGGCAGATCCAAGAGCCTTGGAAGTTGCAGTTTCTGCGTACAATGCAGTTCACTTTATAGGAATGCCTGAATGTAGTGTAAATCTTACTGAAGCAGTGGTTTACATGGCATCTTCCCCGAAGTCCAATTCCCTGTACCTGGCATATAATAGTGCAAAAAAGGATGCACTTGACACTATTTCACAGGGAGTTCCTCTTCATCTTAGAAATGCACCTACTAAATTGATGCATGATTTGGGTTATGGGAAAGATTATAAATATGCCCATGATTTTAAGGAAAGGACTGTGGATATGCAGTGCTTGCCAGATAATTTAAAGGATAGGCAGTATTATATTCCTTCAGACGAAGGTCTTGAAAAAAAAGTTAAGGAAAAATTATTAAAGATAAAAGAGATAAAGAGTAAACACTAAGTTTACTCTTTTAAAATGTAGAAAATCATTTATTGAAAATATCCCAATGGGCAGTACCTGTATGGTTTTATATTCATGGATTGCATTGAGGAAATATATTTTTTAAATCTGTTATTTAAAATGTCCCAGTTTATATTTTGAATAAATGTAGAAATATATTTCCTCCGGTCCGTTCCAAAATCCATGAAATATGCATGCTCATAAACATCCATAACTAATATGGGGCAGGAAATCCATACTGCACCAGTATCGTGTAAATCACTTCCTATTATATGGAGTTTATTATCCATTGAATCAATGGATAATATTGCCCAACCTCTCATAGACAAACCTACATTTGTAAGATAGGAGATAAAATTATCGTAAGAGGAAAATTGATTCTTTATGGCATTAAGTAGAGGGCCTTGAGGAGCGTTATTGCCTCCGGTCATATTTTGAAAATAGAGTTCGTGAAGTTTTACTCCATTTAACGAATATGTTTCACCAAGTTTTAAGCTTCGCATTGCTGAATAAGTGGGGTTGCTGTCTGTATAGTTGCCAGGTATATAAGGAGTGTTCCATATTTTATTTAATGCGTTTACATAGCCTATATATAATTTATAATGTTCATCCAGCTGTTTTGTTGAAATGCCTTTAACCGATTTGAAATTAAAAGTTTCGGGCTTTATATTGCTCATTAGATCACCTCTAAAATAATATACTAGTATATATTATGCAGTAAGTCCTAAATGTGTTAGAATATTACAAAAGCTAAATTTTTGAATATCTACTACAGAAGATACATAACCACAGTTATTTTTTCAATATTGAATTTTTAGTATAGAAGATTATTAAAGTTAAAGTGGGAAGTACTATTTCTAAAGGCAGGGATATATACTTTGGTACATAATTAAGTCCAATATTGATGTGTTGTGGATAATTTTTCTCAAGCAGCAGCGAGAGAATAAGGACAATAAAGGGTATAAATAAGAATCTATTTTGTTTTAAATTGAATACTTGAGAGGCACCTAGAACAGCTGTATATAAAAAAATACTCAATTTGAAAAAACCTTCCACTAAAAATAAAATCATGAAAAGTATATCAAGTCTGCTCAAAAAATCACCTATATGCATGAGTCTGTATGTTTCGAATAATGGGAAATTGGATAGAGTGGCAAAATCAACTCCCAGTGTACAGATGAATACAATGCTGTTAAATGATAATAATAAAGCATCTACCATAATCGATAATATAGCTGCTTTTTTTATCTTATTTTTTTGAAGGACAAATGGGTATAACATAGTAAAGACTATAGTTTCTCCATAGGGAAAAGTAATGAGCTGCCAGGAATTTTTTAAAACATTTAAAATGCCATTATCCAATACAGGTTTTAAGTTTTGTAGTTTAAACATATCATCTGATGATAATAATATGAGAAAAAAACTTCCTAATTTTATTGTAAGCAGTATTATGAAATAAAATTGAATTAAACTTGATATGTTTTCTATTCCAGTATATACTGCATAAATTATAGGTATCATGAAAACCAGACCAAAAATTAATTTTGATGTATGCCGTAATGCAAAAGAAGCTGTTAACTCTAAAAGATCTCTAAATACACGTATTGATATATAACTAAAAAATGTAATATAAATAATGCTTAAAATATTACCTATGAATTTACCGTATATTTTAGGCATATATGTTACAAGAGTATCTTTAGGATACTTATCATATAATGTTATGTATACAATTTGAAGCAGTATACCGGGTAATGCATATAATAATAAGGCTATCCAGACATCTTGTTTTGCTTCAGGAGCTAAGAAAAATAGGGAGGCGGTTCCATAGGGAATCATAGTCATTAATATGAAAAATTGATATATTGATATTTTTTCTTTCATAGTTATTTTACCTTTCCAGCATCTATGGATTTTGATATGGTACCTGTCTGGTTTATTTTAGATGAAATATTTACTTTGATATTTATATTGGGAAATAATTTGTCCCAGTTATTTTTTATGTTTTCCCATTGGTGAGGATATTCTCTATATAATAAATTTCCAAAATCAAATATATCTGCTGAAAGTCTATTTTGTGCTGCATTTATGGCTGCAGATACCTCACTGTGGATGGCTTTATTTTGTTCCTCGGATAATTCATCTAAAATAATAGGATCCCTGTTAAAATCCATATATTTATACGTACTGCTTGATATTTCAGAGATATTTGACTGAGCCTTTATATAAACTTCAAAATTTGCTTTATTGTTATCGATAGATGGTTTTAATTTGCTGCTGGATTTTATGATATCCAGGCTTATTTTACCTTTATCGTGGGGATAAATTACTATGTTTCCAGACTTAATTTTACTTTTTATCCACTGCATGCCCCTTGTTTCGTCGGTATTCATATACCCAATAAGTTTATCCTTCCTGAATACTGCACTGCCTGCCACAAGAAAACTGCTGGTTGAAGTATTTTCATTTCTTGTAGCCATATCTATAACTCCGCATGTACTTATAGGATTATGGCTGTTCATACTGTTTTCAAATTCCAAATTTGTTGTGGTGGGGGAAAAACCTAAATATTTTTGTCTTGTAATTAAATAATTGATCGCATATGCTGAAATGGGATTTTCCGTAACCTGTGTTTTAAGTATATCCTCAGCTTTGCCATGAGTAACCAGTATAGGGGTTGTAGGTCTTATTTCGCTGAATCTTAAGGAAAAGTCTATGATAGGTTTTACACTGAATTCTGCCAAATTCTGACCAACAACTATGAATTTTTCGTTAGAAAATTTAATTGGCATACTCAACTTTTTTGAAAGATTGTTCAGGGCATTGTAGATAGTGGATCCAGAGCACATATAAACATCCGTTTTAAGTATTTGTTTTGTTCCTTGAGTTTTTAAAGAGTTCATACCCTTGAGTATTTGTATGCTTACAATAAAATTATTATCCTTATCAAGGTCCACACCTAAAGCTACAGGAAATGCAAGTGTTTCAATTTCATTTTTATCTGTACAGCTGGTTATACAACAGCTGGATATAACTAACGATATAACCAAAAGTATTATGTTAAGCTTTTTTAAGCTGTTTTTGAAATTAATCATAATGGCACCTCATCAACTTATATGCTTATGAATTCTATTGCTGATAAAGTTATTCTTTAACTTATTTGACTTTTGAGTATGGTTCAATTTCCATATAGGTGATCTTATAATTTGGTCTTCTTGAGGATCTATATTAAAAGGGAAAATCGGAAACATATAGGGAATTCCAAAGCATCGAATAGCGGCAAGTCTGGTACTGATTAATAAGATCCCGCAGGTAAGCCCGATAAGTCCTAAATATCCACTTAAAAATAAGAAGAAAAATCTAATATATACAATAGGCAGTTCGAACTCTATTGAAGGTACTGTAAATTTTGTAATGGCAGTTAATGAAACTATTACTACAATTGGAGTGCCTACTATTCCCGCATTTACTGCAGCATCACCTAGAACCAAGCCGCCCACGATACTTATGGCAGGACCTAGAGTCTTTGGCATTCTCATCCCAGCTTCTCTCATGATTTCAAAAGTAACCAGCATAAAAAAACTTTCCCATAATGCAGGTAAGGGCACGCTTGATCTGGAATCAACTATGCTTATTATAAGTTTAGTTGGTATGAGTTCCTGATGAAAATTATTAAGAGCTACGTATATTCCAGGAAGTGTAATAGTTATAATCAATGATAAACATCGTATAATTCTGTTTAAAGTGGCAGAAGAATATTTAATATAGTAGTCTTCACCAGATTGAAAAAATTCAATGAATAAAGTTGGAACGGAGAGTGCTACAGGGGATCCGTCCACAATAATTATAACTTTTCCCTCCAGAAGTTTAGATGCTGCAATATCAGGCTTTTCTGTCTTGAATATCAAGGGATAGATGCTGATGGGTTCATCAGATATATATTCTTCTATATAGTTGGAATCCAATACGGATTCCACATCTATTTTTTTTAACCTCTTTTTAACCTCTTCTACTATTTTGTTGTCAGTTACACCTGAAATGTAACTTATTATTATATCTGTATTTGTCTCTTTCCCAAGTACAAATTTTTCCATTTTTAAATTTGGGTTTTTGATTTTTTTTCTTATTAAATTGGCATTTTCTATGAGGGATTCAGTAAACCCCTCCCGTGGTCCCCTGAGTACTGAATCCGTAGGTGGTTCATTTATATTTCTTTTTGGAGGGCTGTTTAAATTAATTTCAAAAGATTTTTCTAATCCATCTATAAATACTACAGGATTTCCTGATATAATGGCTTTTATTGATTTGTTGATATCTGTATATATCTTTTCATCTTTTATACCAAAAGTGGATTTAATAAATTGAATTTCATCGGTATAACTGTCTTTTGAATAATTATCTGAAGTTAATTTTGCTATAAGAAAATTTTCTATTAGTGATTTCTCTGAAAATCCTTCTAGATAAACTATAAGAGCTTTTTTTTCTTTAATATTGAAAAGGGAAATTTCACGTATAACTAAATCAAAACAATTTGAAAAACGTGATTCTATATAACTTTTATTTTTTCCTATGCTGCTGTCGATATCAACAGGATCTTCTTTAGGGGATTGCTTGTCAGGTATATTCTTATTAGTTATCTTTTTAGATGAAAAAATTTTTTTAATGAAGTTATTCACACTAGTTCACCTCTAGATTATTTTTTCATTGCTGTACAGAAATTATTCATCAAATTTCATATTCTAAGTACATTCATGGCATAATCCGGTAAAAACTATATTAGCATCTTTATATAGGTATAATAGAAGTTTAATTGCCGTGTGGATTAAAGGCTTTGACATTTGAAAAATCAGCTTTATTAAACTGCATAACGCAAAGTAAAAAGAAAACAGCACACATGGTGAAAATAATGAATAATCCAGCAGCTTGTAAATGTAATTCCATATGTTTGATCTGGTCCGCGGATCAAGCCCCGTAGTAGGCTCCTCCAGAAACAGCACCTTAGGATGAGGAAAACAGAAAACTCCTTATTGCAAATATTTCTCACGATCTTAAAACTCCAATTACTTCAATTAAGGGATATATTGAAACAATGCTGGAAAGGCAGGATCTGTCTCAGGATAAAATAAATAAATACCATAAAATAATATATAATAATTCTGTGTATATGAACAGACTCATCGATGACCTTTTTTTGTTTTCAAAACTGGATATGCAAAAGCTGGAATTAAATTTCCAGGAGACAGATATAAGTGCTTTTATGTGTGACTTAATGGAGGAATTTAAATTTGATCTGGAGGATCGGGGAATTGAATTCAATTATACAGATGAACTTGAAGAAAAATTTTATGTGAATATTGACGGAAAAAGAGTCAATCAGATATTTAGAAATATTATTGGAAATGCAGTAAAGTATGGGTATGATGATGATATGAAAATACAAGTCAAATTATATGAAAATGGAAAAAGATTATCTGGAGTTAAATGGATATAAAGTAGAAATTGTTCAGGATGGAAATCAGGGAATCAATATGGCATTGAGGGGAATATACAGCGTAATAATTGTTGATCTGGTGCTTCCAGAAAAAGATGGTTTTGAAATAATAAAGGAAGTGAGAAAGAAATTTGAAATACCTGTAATTGTAGTTTCTGCCATAACAGAAGATATTGATAAAATAAGAGGACTGAATTTTGGATCGGATGATTATCTCACAAAACCTTTCAGCCCTGCGGAGCTTGCAGCCAGAATAAAATCACATATAAACAGATATGAGATACTTGTATTTCTGGCTTCAAACCCCAATATTGTATTTATCAAGGAGAACATTTTCGACAGCATATGGGGGGATGAATTTACTGGTGATCTGGCAACTGTGGCAGTACATATTCAGAAGATAAGAAAGAAAATAGAAAAAGATCCCTCAAATCCTGAGTTCATAGAGACATTATGGGGAACGGGGTATAGATTTAAATCGTAAGTGAAAGGAGAACTCCATAAAGCGCCATGGAGCTCTATATTAAAGATAGTTAAGGCTATCTGGTAAATTTTTCTGGAAATTGCTTGATAATTCCTTTTGCCATCATGTCTGCCATTTCTAAAGCTTGTCTTTCAATTTCATCATATGTTGTGATACTTGCCTCATAATTTTTGGTAAGTAAATCAACTGCTTCAGATTTAGTAAGCTCTAAATGTCTATGGAGCATATCCTTCCATTGATCCTCGGACCAATAGGGGTTGATGCTGCCCAAAAAAGCTGCAATTTCATCAGCATTGGCATACCATTCTTTTTCAGCATCTGCTGCTGCACTGCTGTTTCCTGCTTTTGCTGCGTTTACAAGATTTGCTGCGATTAAAAGATGATTCGTAAAAAGATTGCTGAATTTAGAGGCAATTTCATCACCATAAAATTTTTTTAAAACTGCTTCAAAATCCAGGGGATTTTGGAGAAGGCGGCGGGTGGCCGAATCCGTACCCGGTAAATCAAATACTATACCGATTATGACTATTCTTGTCCAGACAACATGCTGTTCCCACAACATACGAAATTTATTCATTAAAGCTAATTCTGATTTGGTGATTCCATAAGGAGTCGGACAGTTACTTTGAGAATATTCATATCTATGGTATTGAAGCGGGCAAACATTAGTAAGCCCTATTACTTTTGGACATAAATGCAAATTTATCACTGCTTTATCAATTACTATACCCTATATAATATGAGTAATTAATAGAAAGGTTCTGCATATATTTCATTTATCTATTTAGTATGTTTAATTAAAGATCTGAGTGGATGAAAAAGCTAGGAATTTATTAAAGATAATTATTAGAAATTCTTAAAAATAAATTATCTGCTATAGATATATTTTCTGTTGTTTTTAAGTTGTATATATCCCACTGTTATGGTATTGTCATCATTTTTCAATATGTATATACCGGGAGTATTATTGGAGCCATATAAAATGGAACCGTAATTTCCCTGCTCATCTGCCATGCTTGATGAATACCAGTAAGTTTTATTGCCAATTTTATAAGTTATTTCACCTCTGTCAAAGGTTATAGAATTATTCTTATTATTTTTATCGGTCCAACTTCCATTCAAGCTGGCTAAAACATTTAGATATTGTCCATTGGTTTCTGTAAAATTTAAAATTTTCCCTCTTACTTCATGGCCTTGACCATTTGAAAATTTAATAATAGCTTTTTCATTATTTATCCATGTCACCTCATAAGACATATTGGAAAATGGCTTATATCCATTTCCTAACCTTAATTTTTCAACAAGCCTTATAAATATTTTATGACTTTTAGTATATACCAAGCTGTAATCTGCTTCATTTTTTGTTTCCTTAACTATAAACATATTTTTCCCCTTGGAAAAATTAGATTGGAATTGTATATTATCTATACTTTTATAAATTCCTACTGTATTTATTGATGCCAATATCAAGAGCACCCAAAAATATGTCGATCTTGTTTTCCTGTTTTCAAAGTATATTGATAATGCCGATAGTATTATCAAATAATTTATCACATTATACATAT
Source organism: Clostridium moutaii (assembly GCF_041205085.1). Taxonomy (NCBI): domain Bacteria; kingdom Bacillati; phylum Bacillota; class Clostridia; order Eubacteriales; family Clostridiaceae; genus Clostridium; species Clostridium moutaii. The sequence continues at coordinate 63,828 of NZ_JBGEWD010000006.1, read as the reverse complement.
AATCATGTACTAGGTATAATCCCCTGCTTTTTTCCGCATACTCCAGAAATATCCTTATGAACAATAAAATAAATGTTATGAATATTGTTATTTTTTTATATTTAGCCATGTTTTTCAAATTTTTTCTCTTCTTTCCTTAATATTTATGGAGCCTGATTTCGGGTTGCACTTTATACCTTATAAGGATAATTGCAAAAAATCTGCTTAAATATTTCCTTAGTAAAAAGGGAATAACTCCTTAATTATTAACATAGGCTGTCCTTAGACTTTTATATAACTCAATTAAGTTAACGTGTTTAGCATCTTTAGAACTGTAGTTTCCTATTCTAAATGCCAATTGTACGAATAAGCCTATGCTGCAGGCAGTTAATAGGGCACCAAAACTCACGGGCCCCCTAAAAAATATCGAATAATCAATACACTGCCTTCAATTATACTTCGTATAAGCCATACAGGCATATTGGATTTTTTTACTAACACTTCCATTAAACCATCTCTTGGTCCAGCGCCTAAATTTACTCTTAAATAAAAATAGGTGGCCCAACCCATAATGAAAATTCCCAAAAACAACATGGAGATCTCTCCTACAAGACCAGTTGGATGTTTAAAAATATTCAATTTTTGGATTAAATCAATAAACATTCCTAATTGGTATTGATTTTAATTTTCATATCTTAATTCTCCATATTTTAAATTATTGTAAATTGCTTTTCTATATTATAGCGAACTTAGAAGTGATTGTCCAAGTGTATTTTCAAAATGTATTTATATTGAGATAAAGTTAGTATAATGTTGATTGCTTATCTGTTTTTGTCGATCAATAAAGTATGCTAATATATACAGTAATAGGAAGGAGTTAATATGCCATGAATAGTTTAATAATTTACAAGTCTACAGAACATAAAAATACAGAAAGAATAGCCAATCAAATTAATCAGGTTTTGAAAGGTGATATAATGAATCCGGAAGAAGTAAATGTAAATGAACTTGACAAATATGATTTGATAGGGTTTGGATCCGGAATATTTTATGGCAAGTTTCATAAGAACATGGTAAATTTGATAGATAGCTTTGGAAATTTTCAGAGTAAAAGAGGATTTGTTTTTTCAACCAGTGGGCAGGGAAAGGCAGACTATAACAATTCGCTTAAGAATAAGCTGGAAAGCAAAGGATTTGATATAATTGGAAGCTTCGCCTGCAAGGGGTTTGATACCTATGGACCATTTAAAATTTTTGGTGGAATAGCTAAGGGAAGGCCAAATGAAAGTGATATGACGGCAGCAAAAAAATTTGCTGCCAAATTGCTAAAGGATAAATAACAGAAAGAATTATAAATAAACTTTAATCAAGTGATTCTTGAGTTTAGGTGGATTTGTCCATAGGGTAAATATATCATATAAAAAAGAGTTGATAGCTTGTTATCAATTCTTTTTTATTTTTGGTGCAATTCATTCTAAAAAACCATCCAATAATCAGTGCTTGAAAATAAAGAAATAATTTTAACTATCATCACCTTTTTTTCACCACATCATATATTATAGTAGAAGCCAATGACAAAATTGTCAATTATATTTATAAATATTTTTTGCTTTATTTTAGGCGTAATATAAAAAGGAGGATTTTGTTTATGAATTATATGTCAAGATCTAATAAAGACAACTGTGATCCATGTAATAATATAAAAAAGGAAAAAGATTGTACTGCTATTGTAAAATGTGGTTGCCCTAGTTCAACTACACTGCCTGCTGCTACGGTTGCGGGAACTACTTTTCCTCTTGCTTCACTAACATTAAATACTCGTGGATTAAAAGATCCATGTATTAAACTTGAATTTGCAAGTAATCTTGTTGCAGCTGTTGCTTTTACCGGTACTGTAAATTTTCAAGTATTTAAACAATGTGGAAATCAACTTACCCCTACCCCTATCGGACCTGTATGGACTTTTTCACTAGTAGCATTACTTTCTAGCCAAACATTCTCATTTTTCGTTTGTGACTGTGATTGCAGCTGCTTTAGTGACTGCTGTACCTATACTGTAGTTGCCACTGTTACTAGTGCAGTTACTGTTGGTACACTTGCTATCAACAATGCAACACTGGGAGCAATAGCTACATGTGGAAGTTCATGCTAACAACATGATCATATCAAATATACAACTCAAGGTAAACAGCCTTGAGTTTTTTTATGAACAATTTTGGACTAGGAACATAGGTTATGTTAGACTATCTTGAAATTTTTTTATTTTTTATACTGCAAATTAAAGCATTCAAAAGGCATGTGGATTTTAGGGAAAGGATATGTTATGATACTAATACGTGGATTAAATAGTTAAATACCTAGGATTTAATATAAACAATATTTATGAAGTGATTCTTGGGTTCGAATGGAGTTTGCCCATAGGGAATACCTTTCGTATCTGAACTTTGGAAGAACTTATTCATGGGTGTAGCAGTGCTTATCACCCACTTTACGAAGCTGGGAATATTTTAATAAAGAAAATGTAAAGTTAAAAATGGAGGTATAATGATGATTGTGACAACCACAAACAGCGTAGAGGGAAAGAAAGTTTTAGAATACAAGGGAATTATTTTTGGTGAAGTGATTTCTGGTGTAGATGTTATTAAAGATATTGCGGCAGGGCTTACAAACTTTTTCGGGGGACGTTCAAAATCCTATGAGGGGGAACTTATACAGGCAAGAGAAGAGGCATTAAAGGAATTGGAGGATAGGGCATCTGCTGTTGGAGCAAATGCAGTTATCGGTGTGGATATCGACTATGAAGTACTTGGGCAAGCTGGAAATATGCTTATGGTAACTGCCTCGGGAACAGCAGTAGTAGTTGAGTAAATGGGAGAAAATTATATGGCTGATTATAAGAACAATACAAAAATACTAAAACCGAGAATTTCAAATGATTTATCTGCATTGCCATTACTAAAAAAGGATATATTAGATGAAACTTCATTTTCAGAAGCAATTTTTAGTCATTGTCATATAGAAAATTGCCAAGCAAAACGGGTTTCCTTTAAACAAATCATATTTGATAATGTAGTATTTACAGATGTTTTATTGCAATATAGCGACTTTACAGATGTAAGATTTGAAAATTGTGACTTATCCAATGTGGATTTTAGGGAATCCTCTATATATAGGGTGGAATTTATAAATTGCAAGCTTGTTGGAACCAATTTAAGTGAATCCACCCTTAGAAATGTCCGATTTAATAAGTGTAATGGAAAGTATGCATTTTTTAGATTCACAGATTGTGTGCAGATATTATTTGATAATTGCCAATTGGGTCTTTCTGATTTTCAGGAAAGTAAATTTTCTAAGGTGGAATTTAAAAATACAGATATGAGTCAATGCCAGTTGTTTGGTACTAGTCTCAGTGGAATGGATCTCTCTGAGTGTGATATTGATGGATTGGGGGTAAGACTTCAAGATATAAAGGGTGTTATAGTTACATCCATGCAGGCGCTAGCACTTTCAACATTAATGGGAATTGTAATTAAAGAATAGGAATTCCTTGGAGAAGACAATGAAAAATCTATGAAACTGGAATCATCATTGGGTTTTAAAAAAGATAGAAGTGTTCCTGTAAATAAAAATGTATAGACTTTACTTAAGTGTAATTTTTGTATATAATAGAATAGTTACAAATAAAACAATTATACATTAAATATTATAGTAATTATAGCATAAAACACTTATGATTGTCAATGATTATTTTTTTAAATTATAGGAGCGTGATAAAATGAGTACTTATGTGCAGGACAGAGATGAAGAATGTAAATATCTTGAGGGTACATTGAGTTTTATAAAAAAAGAATTGGACAGTGAAAATTATAGCTTAAATAACAGGCAAAAAGAGCTTATTGATTCCAGAAGAGAAATGTGGAAAAACTCTGTTCATTTTTCAGATGATTTCGATAGAATTCCTGAAATGAACCAGTATTTATTTGAAGTTAATAACCAGGCAAGAAGCTATGAAGATACTCTTAAAAAAATAAAAAAGTATGAACAAATGTTGGACTCACCTTACTTGGGAAGATTCGATTTTAAAGAAGATGATTTTGATGAAGTAGAAAAAATTTATATCGGTTTATACAACTTAATAGATGACAATACAAATTCAATTTTAGTGTATGATTGGCGTTCTCCTATTTCAAGTATATTCTACCAATATGAGATGGGCAGATGCTCCTATAATTCACCTTCAGGAATAATTTCCGGCGATATCCTGTTAAAAAGACAATATAAAATTAAAAACGGTAAGCTTAAATATTTTTTTGACAGCAGTATACAAATTAATGATGAAATCCTTCAGGAAGTGCTAAGTCGCAATGCATCTTCCAAAATGAAAAACATTGTTAAAACAATTCAAAAAGAACAGGATATAATCATAAGAGATAATGATAATGAACTTTTAATGGTACAAGGCGTAGCTGGAAGTGGTAAAACTTCCATAGCACTGCATAGGATTGCTTTTTTGCTGTATATTGGAGTAAGTTCAAAATTGAATTCCAATAATGTAATTATAATTTCACCTAATTCTGTTTTTAGTAAATATATTTCTGGAGTTTTACCTGAACTAGGTGAGGAGAATGTAACCGAGATAACCTTTCATCATATTGCAAATAAAGTCCTTGAAAATAGATTTACAATTGGGAACCGGAGCCACCAACTTGAAGGTTTAATAAATTGTCAAGATGAACAGGATTTTAATTTGAATGTAGACACTATTGAATTTAAAGGTTCTAAAATATTTATAGAAATTTTAAATAGACTAATTCATCATTTTGAATACAGCTTGATTTCATTTCAAGATGTATATTATGATGGTAAAATATTAAAAACAAAACAGGAAATAAAAAATGAATTTCTTAATAACAAAATAAACATACCTATATCCACAAGGCTTAAAAGAATAGAGAATATAATACTTGATAAAATTCATCCACTTAGAAAGATAAGGCTGAAAAAGATTATGGAAATTGTAAAAAATTCCGATGGCCATGAATTGGAGATCAAATCTTTCAGTAGATTACTTTCAATTAAAGAAACAAAAGCATTTATGAAACATCTTCATGAATTTACAGAGGTTGACTACATGAACTTATATAAATTGTTATTTGAAAAAAGCTGTCTCTTACTTAAACTATCACATGGAATGAAACTTCCTCCAAATATTAAAGAGATCATATACAGGACTAAAAAAAATCTCAATAAAAACTCTATTAATTATGAGGATTGTGCCCCGCTTTTATATATTAAACTCAGATTAGAAGGAAATAAGGATTTTCAGAATATTAAACAGGTGGTTGTTGATGAGGCCCAGGATTATTATCCACTTCAATATGAAGTCCTTAAGCTTTTGTTTGGTAAATCCAGATATACCATACTGGGAGACTTCAACCAATCCTTGGAAAGGGTTAAAAATAAAAGTATATATGATGATATAGAAGAAATACTTCATAAAAAAAAGTCTACAAAGCTTTTTCTTAATAAAAGTTATAGATCTTCTTCGGAAATAATTTGCTTTGCAAAGCAGATACTAGACAATAAAGAGAACTTTATTCCCTTTGACAGACATACAGAAAAACCAAAAATTATATTTAAGGATAATGAAAAGTTACTTTATCATGCCATTTCTCACGATATTAATTATTTTTGTAATGAGGGCTATGGTTCCATTGCAGTAATTTGCAGGACTCAGAAGGAGGCAGATTGTGTTCAAGAAAAGTTAAAACCTTTAATTAAAACTAGGCTGTTAGATATTAATAATGATGAAATTGAAAAAGGTCTATTGGTCATTCCATCTTATATGGCAAAAGGTTTAGAATTTGATGTTGTACTTGTATACAATGTTTCTAAAGATAATTATAAAAATGAATTTGACAGAAGACTTTTATATGTAGCATGTACAAGGGCACTTCACCTGTTAAGTATTTATTATACTGGAGAGAAAAGTCCTTTTATTGAAAATATCAAGTGATTCCTAGGTTCAGATGGAGTTTACTCATATGGAATGCTTCTCTCCACCTGAATATTAGAATAACTTATAAAGATTTATTTTTTAGCAGGTCACATATTTGATAAAACTTGAAGAACTTCATTTATATCGGGCAATTGAGCAGGAGGATATACTTTAACCCATTTTACAATTCCTTTTCCGTCTATTAGTACATTTGCTCTCTTGGATGTACCATCTTTCTCAATAAACAGCCCATAATCCTGGGTAACTTTACCATGAGGCCAGAAGTCAGCAAGAATACTTAAATTTTCAAGAACAAGTGCAGATGCCCATACTTTTTTGGAAGGCTGGGCATCAACGCTCATACCAAGGGGTACTGTATTTAGTTTTTGAAAGTTATCCCAATTGTTTTCCAGTGATCTCATCTGATCTGTACAAACTGGTGTCCATGCAAGAGGATGCCAGGAAAGCAATACATTTTTACCTCTATAATTTGATAAGTTTATAAATTGATCGTGATTATCTTCTAATGAAAAGTTTGGTGCAGGATCTCCTATAGCAATTAGTTTCATAATTTCATCTCCCTCTTATTAGTCAGATATATTATGTCGCATTTATTTAAATATATTCTAAAACAGTTTGTCAAGTTCATTGTCAATATTTTGACTATCTGAAGCATTAATCCATTTCTTTAGGATTATTACATATTTGCAGTTATTAGATTTATTTTTTAAATAGGTATAAACTATTTGAGATTCATCGATTTCTTCCTTTCCAATTTTTATTGAATTTCCTGCATTTTTATTATTAAAGTAAAATAAAATATTAGCTCTAAAAATAGATTTTAAGTTTTCAAAACCAAAATCTTTTATTATATATTTTTTATTAAAAAGTAGTTTATTTCCCTTAATGAGGAAAAATTTAGCTTTATTATCATTTAGATATTCAAGTAAAGCAATATTCCTATTTTTTTCTGTGAATTTTATGACCTTGTCATTATGGAGAAGGTAATTTACTGAACTTATATAATCTCTATACTTGGCAGCATTTTTAAAATCAAGTTTTTCCGAAAAAATACTCATTTTATATTTCATTTTTTCAAGAATACTTTTATCAGTGCCATTGAGCAGTTTTATTATTTTATTTAATATAGTAAGATATTGTTCTTTTGGAGTGCTATCTAAGCATATACCGATGCATAATCCTAAAGAATAATTCAAACAGGATGAAATTTTTGGTGAATTGCTGCTGCACAGTATTTTACAACATTCTTTTATTCCCTGAAGCCCTTTTTCCACTGTGTTTCTGCTCTTATACGGTCCAAAATAGACAGTCCCATCATTTTCAACTAATTCATCGGAAACCTCAATACCAGGATATCTTTCATTGATGCTTATTTTTATATAAGAATAGGATTTGGGGTTTTTCATCTGTTTGTTATACATGGGCTTAATTTTTTTTATTAATTTACACTCCAGAATAAAGGCCTCGAATTCTGTATCGGTGAGTATATAGTCAAAATCCTCTATATTTTTTATCAATCTCATAATTTTGGAAGAATGTGATTTTAAATTTTGAAAATATGACCTGACTCTGTTTTTTAAATTTTTAGATTTACCTACATAAATCACATTGCCAAGAGAATCCTTCATAAGGTATACTCCTGGTGAAGAGGGAAGTTTTTTGACTTTATCCTTTAGGTCCATATTTTGTCCTCCAAAAAATATATGATATCTAAGATTGTACCATAAATATTAACCAAAGCCGAAATTATATTATTAAAATGATGGAAGGTATTGATTTTAAAAAAGCTAAGTGTATAGTTGAGTATGGTACGGGTACAGGGATTTTTACAGAAAAATTACTGGAAAACAGAGATGATAATACTGTAATTATACTTTTGGAATACAATGAAGAATTTTACAATTTACTAAAGTACAGGTTTATAAATTTGATGTAATAAAAATTCTTATGACAAGTATTCTAATATGAGGAATGAAGTGATTGTAGAAATTGAACCTAAATTTATAACTCTTTGCATTTATGAAAATGGCCAGTCATTTAGAGATTTTTTGAATATTGAAAAAAGAAAAGCTTATAGAGAGCTATGATATAAGTATTTAGTTAGATACATAAAACAAGAAAGAATGTTTTTCTTATTTTTGAAACATACTATCCTTAAGATTATATGAACTTGAGGTGGTATAAAATGGAGAATAAACATAAAGGCTTATCTGCATGGCAGATTACAATGATGGCATTGGGTAGTATAATTGGGGGCTCTTTTTTCATTGGCTCAGCTGTAGCTATTCGTGCTGTAGGTCCTGCTATTATTGTATCCTACATACTAGGTGGAATTTTAGTCTATTTTATCCTTTCTGCACTTTCAGAAATGACAGAAAAAGATCCCTCTCCAGGATCCTTTAGGACATTTTCCGCAAAAGCTTTTGGCCCAGGCACTGGATTTATTGTCGGGTGGGTTTACTGGACTGGTATGATTCTAGCTATGTCCAGTGAAGCAGCTGCTTTGTCTATTTTGATTCGGAATTGGTTTCCAGGTGTGTCTATTTCACTATTTGGGAGCATAACAATTATTGGAGTTACATTGCTTAATTTATTAGGGGCTGATAAATTGAGTAAATTTGAAAGTGGTCTGGTTGCTTTTAAATTGCTGGCAATAGTATCCTTTATAATTATTGGACTGCTTTTAATCATGGGCCTAATAGGTAAAAATCCAGCAGTAGGTATGGGTGAGTTGAGACATGAACCGCTACTTTCAGGTGGAATAAAAGGTATTGCCGGAAGCATGCTTACAGTTATGTTTGCTTATGCAGGATTTGAAACCATAGGCTTGGCGGCTGCTGATACCGATAATCCCCGAAAAGTGATTCCTAAAGCAATTACCTATACTGTTTTAAGCCTTGTGGTTCTCTATATAATTTCTGTTGCTGTTCTTCTTCCTTTGATTCCCACCGGGATGGTTAGTGAAAATGTAAGTCCAATGGTGGCTGCTCTTGATAGGCGGGGAATAAACTGGGTGGGAAATGCAATAAATATAGTGATGTTTACTGCCATGCTTTCAACTATGCTTGCAGCTATGTTTGGTCTTGGAAGAATGATTCGTTCTCTTGCAGATGAAGGTTTTGCTCCAAAATTTTTAAAAGATGAGGAAGGTGTTCCTTATAGAGGAATGATTTTTTCAGGTGCTGCAATGCTCTTGGGATTGATGTCTGGACTTTTATTTCCAAGGGTTTATTTGTTTTTGGTAAGTGCAGGAGGATTTGCACTGCTTTTTACATATGTAATGATTGTTGCTTCACAAATTCATCTTTCTAAAAGAGATAAAAAAAGACATGGATATGCCTCCTGGTTTACTTTAATAAGCCTTATTATCGTTATTTTCAGTATGCCTTTTATCCCAGGGCAATCCCCTGGACTTATAGCAGGAATAACAATTATTGCATTTTATTCATTAACTTATGCAGGAGTAAAATATTATGAAAATACAAAAAAATTCAGATATGAAAATGTAAAAAGAAATAATATGGGGCTATACACAGAGTTTTCCAAAGAACTGACAGAGAATCATAAGAATTTAGACAAAAATATAAATGAAAAAGATACAGAAAATGACGGTAAAAAATTTAAAGCATATGAACTTACAAAAGAAGATGTGGAGCAAATTTTTGAATGCAGGGAGGAATTGAATATGATAAAATCTATAGAAGATACTGTAATCTTAAACAATGGGGTTAAAATGCCGCAGCATGGTTTTGGAGTTTATCTCATTACTGATGAAAAAAAAGGGTGCGAAGCAATAGATAAGGCGTTGGAAGTAGGGTATCGTGCTTTTGATACTGCTCAATTTTATGAAAATGAAGCTTTGCTGGGTAAAATATTAAGTGAATCATCTGTAAAGAGAAGTGAGCTGTTCATAACTACCAAGGTAGCCAATTACAATCAGGGATATGACAGCACTTTAAGTACAGCTGAACAATCACTAAAGAATTTGCATGTAGATCAATTGGATCTTTTATTAATTCACTGGCCAAGCAAAAGATATTTTTTTGAAACCTGGAAAGCCATGGAAAGATTATATGATGAAAAAATGGTCAGGGCCATAGGTGTATGCAATTTTGAAATTCATCATTTGGAAGAATTGTGTGCAAAGGCAAATGTGAAACCTGTGGTAGATCAGGTGGAATGTCATCCATATTTAACACAGCAGCCAATTAGGGATTATGTTAAAAAAAATAACATTGCTTTTGAATCATGGAGTCCTCTGGGAAGAGGCGCCGTACTTCATGATACGGTACTTGGCATACTGGCAGAAAAATATAATAAGTCAGTTGCGCAGATAATTATACGTTGGCATTTGCAAAAAGGAAACATAGTAATACCAAAGTCTATAACTCCTTCGCGAGTTGAAGAAAATTCAAAGGTATATGATTTTAGTCTGGACGAATCAGAGGTGAAGATCATAGATGCCCTGAACAAAGATAAGAGAACAGGTGACCATCCGGATGTAATATGGAATCAAATATAAAACCAATATCCCCATCATATTCATGATGGGGATATTGGCATATTAAACTTATGGTATAATTGGCTAATTGATATTTTAGATTTAAAGAAAAATATTGAGAAAGAAGGGTGATATGATGGAAAAAACATTAGTGCTTATTAAACCAGATGCCATGGAGAGAAAAGTCATGGGAGAAATAATATCTATTTATGAGAAAAAGGGACTTCATATAGCGGCTTTAAAAATAATAAAACCGTCTATAGGGATTGCAGAAGCTCATTATGCTGAACACAGTGAAAAACCATTTTTTAAGGAGCTTGTTGACTTTATTACCAGAGGTGAAGTCTGTGCTATAGTTATAGAAGCGGATAATGCTGTAAAGTTGGTTAGAAAAATAAATGGAGATACAAATCCATTGCATGCTGATATGGGCACCATAAGAGGAAAATTTGCAATATCAAAAAATGAAAATGCTGTTCATGCTTCAGATAGCCCAGAAAGTGCTGAACGTGAGATAAGACTATGGTTTTCTTAGATACCTCAATAAGAATTAACAGTTATGCTGAGAACATAAAACATATATTATATATAATATAAATATAGAAGTAATCAATGTAAAAGGTGTTAAGATGTCAAAAATCAAAGTGTGTAAGCATACATTTAAATACAGAGATCTAGTTAAGACCCTAAAGGATAATAAAATTGATTTTAAAACAAAAGACTGTCTCCATAAATGTTCAAAATGTCGTAAAAAGATTTTGGTTAAAAAAAATGATGATTATATATCAGCAAAAACTGTTGAAGGTTTAATGGAGAAATTACAAGCAAAAGGGTAAAATAAAGAGTATATAAAAAGGCTGTCTAAAATATTTTTAAACAGCTTTTTTTAAATTTTTTATTCATTTTCTGATTTTAAAGAATCAATCATGGAAATCCTATTGATCTTTTTCTTGCTTAGAGCTTTGGACAACTCATAGGTCATATATATTACAATAAACCCTGAAATGATGTATATATAATTTATGGTCATAGGAAATGAAATACTCATGTCTTTGGTTACAGAATTAAATAACGAGTGCAGAAATGCAAGGATCAATGGTATACCCAGAATATAACCCGCAATAACTGTGAGTGAAGAACTGTTTAATATGAGGGAGTAAATCTCTTTTTTCCTGTAGCCCAATATTCTTAGCAATCCTATATTTTTTTTATTCTCTTCTATGATTAAAGAAGTTACTACGTATATGACTATAAGCCCGATTATAAAGGATATAGCTGATATGGAGCCTATGGTCACTTTAAGCGGCTGTATAATTGCATCAAAGGATTTTTTTATATCATCAGTTGTAGCAGTAGCCAACAGCTTGTCTTCTGGAATTTTCAGCTTGTTTTTGCTCCACAGACCCATGTAGCTATGAGGCGGATAGCCAAGCATATGGTCAAGTTTTTCAATGGGAATATATATATATTGGCCCAGATAAGTTTCTGCAATGCCATTTATTTTTATGCTGTATTCTTTTGAATCAAGTTTGTTCACAACCCGTATGGTATCATCTGGCTTTAATCCAAGTTTGTCGGCAAGAGGTCTTGTAATAATAACTTTATCAGTATCTAATTTGCTCCCTGAACTGTCTTTTAATGAAATATATTTTGAATTGGAATCTATCCCATATATAGTAAAATTTGTTTTGCTGTTGGATTTCAGATTGAAAGGTACCTCACAAAAAGCTTCACCTGCTGCAGGTTTTCCATTTTGAATGGAATTGAATATATAGGTATAATTATATTTAAATGCCTGATTGAATGAATCCTTCATAAGATAGTCTATGGAACTTTTGGCAGCAAATCCGAAAAGCAGTAACATCGTTGCAAGTATGACCCCCAGTAGAAGAAAGGCACTTCTTGGTATATTTCTAAGCTGCTCCCGAATTTTAAACTTGGTGGAAAATTTCAATCTGTCAAGTTTTAAATTCTTTTCTATAAAACTGACTTTATTCCTTCCGTAACTGTCTCTCATCAATTGTGTTGGAGAATATTTAAGGGTATTTCTTATTACAAAATAGCTGCAAATGCCGAGGAAAATTACAGGCAGAATAATACTTATTGCAATATATTTTATAGTAAAATCCATGGAATCCATAGGCATATTAAAATAGTCCAGCATTAAATTGATCATGGGTTTTGAGGATAGAATTCCAAGGGCAGTACCTGTTAGTCCACCTGTAAGTGCAATGGACAGAGGATATATAAGGTAGTGCTTCATGATTTCCGCTTTATTATATCCAAGGGCATAAAGGGTTCCTATAATTATGGATTCTCTTTTTAACATTCTCCACATGACAGTTCCTGTAAGTATGCAGGTGAGAAGCAGTATGGCAACGGGCATGGAAGAGCTTATGCGATTTATGCTGTTGAGCTTTGCGTTTACATAGGTTACTCTTGGGTTTTCACTGATATTTGTCCAGTTTAGTATAATTATATTTTTGCTTCTTAAATAGTCTTTAAATTGTGATATCCTAGAGTCAATGCTGCCTTTATTAGCATTGAATTTTATACTGTAAAAGCTGTTGCCGCTTTTAAAACTGTTAAAATCTTTCTTGCCTATTACCCCTATTCCAAAACTGTTTGGATCATTCATCAAATCTGATTCGGATTTAAGTGGATATATATAGTTGGGCAGTGACATAAAACCCGATACCCTAAAGGATTTTCCATAGATTTTTATATGATCATTGACCTTGAGTTTATTTGCCTTTGCATAGGCGGGATCAATTAGTATGTCATGTCCACTCAGATTTTTTCCTTCAATGATTGCAGGAATATTTATTTTTGTATTCTGGCTGAATATTCTAAGAATATTGCCGCTGGATACAGGGTAATCAACTGATCTGGTTTCTTCAATGTTCATGTTGAACTTTGTCTCCAGGGAATTTATGCTGTTTAATTTCCTATTTAGTGTAAAATTTGCGTCTTCCTGATTGTAGTTCTTTTCAAAGGAAGATGATATATTTGATATATTACTGGAAAGCAGATTGAACATGGTAAAAAGAAGACAGCTTAAAATGATGAGCAATAGGGAACCCATGTATTGAGACTTGTTTTCCAGCATGGTTCTTTTGATTTTTTTATTTATGACCATTACCACTCAATCCTTTCTGCAGGAATAATATTTTTATTTATCTTATTTTCAATAATTTCTCCGCTCCTTACTTTGAAGATTCTGTTGGACATGGAACTTATGGCTTCATTATGAGTTATCATAAGTATGGTTGTACCAAAATTTCTGTTGATTTTCTGAAGAAGCTTCAATATCTCTCTTGAAGTTAAAAAATCCAGCGCACCTGTAGGCTCATCACATAAAAGCAGGATTGGATTTTTGACTATGGCCCTTGCAATTGAAACCCTCTGCTGTTCACCACCGCTAAGTTCATTGGGGAACCTGTATTTTTTATCAAGCATATCTACATCTCTCAGTACCTCATCTGTAGGCAGTGGGGATTTACTGATATTTGAAACGACTTCAATATTTTCACCTACAGTAAGGTGGGGTACCAGATTATAAAATTGAAATATAAACCCTATTTTCTTTCGCCTGTAATCAGTAAGTTTTTTGTCGGAAAGTCTGGTAACTTCTGTCCTATCTACTAAAACTGATCCGGAATCACAGCGGTCCAGTCCGCCTATTATATTTAGCAGAGTGGATTTACCGGAACCTGAGGGACCGAGAATTACACCAATCTCTCCGCTGTCAAGGGATAAATTTACATTATTTAAAACAGGAGTAGTGACATTACCTGTTTTATAGCTTTTCTTTAAATTACTTACCTGTATGAACATTTATTTTTCCCCCATTCCATTTTTTAAAAGCTCTATCATTGATTTAATTTCCCGTTCATTTATTTCAAAGCCTTCATCCACAATATCACTTCCATTTTTTCTTGCTTTATTCATCATGTGTTCTTTGAATTCTATTGATACTCCTCTAATAAATATGGAAAGCATGTCATCATCTAAGTCTTTTCTTATAAAACCATTTTCTTTACCATTTCGAATTAGTTTTAATGTATATTCATTTAAAGTATCCATCATATAAGACATGGATTCATCAGTTAAATTTTTATATTTACCAAGAAATACATCCTGAATAAATATGATGAGTTCCCTTTCTTCTTTCATCTCAATCCATATAGATTTAGAACTTCTATAAAATAAATCAAAAATATTTACATCCTTATTATCAGAAATAAAATAGTCACCGTACTTTTTACTGGTAAAGTCCACTGTCCATTTTACTGAAAAGAGAAATAGTTCTTTTTTGTTTTCAAAATATTGATACATACTGCCTTTTGATACTCTGGCATTTTTAGCTATATTAGATATATTGCCTTTTTCAAAACCATGATTTAAAAATTCATTTACAGCAGACCTCATTATAGTTTCCTGTTTTTTTTCTTCCAGATTAAAAAATGTTTTTTTTGGCATTACATCACTCCTTTATATTATATGACTCGCAGGTCATATGACTTATTGGTCATAATTATAATACTTGATTGTATATAAGTCAAATTAAGGACCTCTTTTTTATGTCTGATTTTCCATAAAAATAATGGTATAATTACAATATACAACTATAATGAAAATATACTTTTGAGAAATAGATAATTTGTTTTGGGGTGAGAAAATGAGAGATTATAATTCAGAAAAAAGCAAGGTGATATTGGTTAAATGTACTGAATATGATGAAGATAAGGTATATGAGGCTGTTAAAAGCGGATTGGAGCTTTTGGGGGGAATAGAAAAATTTGTAGGGAAAGATGAAAGGATTCTTTTGAAACCCAACCTTTTGAAAAAAGCAACCCCGGATAAGGCTATAACAACCCATCCAACTGTATTTCGAGCTGTGGCAAAACTTTTAAAAGAAAGTGGATATACACGTGTTTCCTATGGGGATTCCCCTGGAAATGGAAATCCCACAAAAATATCAAGTTCTGCCGGCATTAAAGAAGTTGCAGATGAACTGGGAATTGAAGAGGCAAATTTCAGACAGGGTAAAATGGTGGAGTTTCCCCGGGGAAAAGTTGCAAAAGAGTTTGTAATAAGCCAGGGGGTTTTAGATGCTGATGGCATTATAAATATTTGTAAAATGAAGACTCATGCTCTGGAGCGTATTACAGGGGCAATGAAAAACATATTTGGATGTATTTATGGTTTTAATAAAGGGTTAAGCCATGCAAAATATCAAAGTTCAGATAGATTTGCAAAAATGTTGGCGGATTTGCATGTTATGATAAAACCCAGACTTCACATTATGGATGGAATTGTTGCCATGGAAGGAAATGGACCTGCATCGGGAACTCCTGTACAGATGAATGTTATTCTGATGTCAGAAGATCCAGTGGCTCTTGACAGTGTTTTTTGCAGGCTCATTCATTTGGATCCGGCATCAGTGCCCACTAATGTAAATGGTGAAGCCTGGGGACTTGGAAATTGGCATGATGATCATATTGAAATTTTAACTCCTCAGGGTGAAAAATCCATAGATGAAATTGTTCAACAATACGGCAATGAAAATTTTGATGTTTACCGGGGTGATATAAAAAAAGCAGGTTTTCATAGAGTGGAATGGTTGATGAAACTTGTAAGGCAAAGGCCTTATGTAATAAAGGAGAAATGTATTCGCTGTGGTATATGTGTAAACAGCTGTCCTGTGGAAGGAAAGGCCATTAGACTGGATAGAGATAAAGGTACTGCTCCTGAATATAATTATGATAAATGTATCCGATGTTATTGTTGTCAGGAAATGTGTCCTAAACAAGCAATTGAAGTAAAAACACCAGTTTTAAGAAAGTTGTTGGATAAGATAGTAAGCTGACCTTAATGAAATAAAGAAGTTATTGTTTTCCTATTGACATTGACGCTGCGTGAAGGTTTATATTTAATTTGCAAGGGGATGAAAATATGGAATATACAGTACAAAAACTCAGTGAGCTATCGGGAATCAGCAAAAGGGCAATTCGTTACTATGATGAAATTGGAATACTGAAGCCGGCCAGAATCAATTCATCTGGGTATAGGATTTATGGACAAAAAGAAGTGGATAGACTCCAGCAAATTCTTTTTTACAGAGAATTGGGCGTTGGCCTTGAGAGTATAAAAAATATTGTAACTTCCATTGATTTTGATGCTGTAAAAGCACTGAAAAAGCATCATAAAAAACTCCTTGAAAAAAAACAAAAATTGGATTTGTTGATTGCAAATGTGGAAAAAACCATTGCATTGGCGGAAGGAAGGATTACAATGACAGATAGTGAAAAATTTGAAGGCTTCAAGCAAAAAATCATAGATGAGAATGAGAAGAAATACGGCCAGGAGATTAGGAAGAAATATGGCAGTAGTGCTGTTGAAAAGTCCAACAAGAAAGTTAAAAATATGACTGAAAAGCAGTATGGTGAAATTACAAAACTTGAAAATAGTATGATGGAAACACTAGAGGCTGCTTTTAAGACAGGAGATCCTGCAGGAGAATTGGCGCAAAAGGCAGCAGATATGCATAAGAAATGGCTTTGTTATTTCTGGGACAGTTATTCAAAAGAAGCACATGCCGGCCTTGCACAGATGTATTTAGATGATAAAAGATTTACGTCCTATTATGACAAGAAAAAGCCAGGTACAGCAGAGTTTTTAAAAAATTCCATTTTGATTTATACTGGAATGAATAAATAGAGGAAAAGATGATACACATGAAATTTTTAATACAATTATTTATTAAAACCTGTATAGAAACGGTTAATTTAACAGGCATGCTCATATTGATAGGTTTCCTTTTGGGGATGCTTAGAAATTATTCAGTGAGAAATTTTCAGAGAGGTTTTGGCAGTAAGGCAGTTATGATAACTGGATTTATAGGAGTTCCGGTACATGAACTCAGTCACGCTATTGCTGCACTGCTTTTTAAACACAGAATTACTGCCATAAAGCTGCTTCAAAGACCGGATGTCAATGGTGTAATGGGATATGTAGAACACAGCTATAATCAAAATAGTATTTATCAGCAGGTAGGAAATTTTTTTATAGGAATAGCTCCTATATTTGGCGGCATTGCTTCCATGATTGGATTAATGCATGTGACTATTCCTGAAACCTATAATAATTTTGTATATATTTTAATGAAAAATGTCCATGTGGAAGTAATAGATAAGTCTACAATTATGGGAATATTGTATTCATATTTGGGACTTGTAAAAAGTATTTTTTCAATTGGAAACTTTGAAAATCCACATTTTTATATATTCCTATTTATATCCATATGCATATCTTCCCATATATCACTTAGCTTAGCTGACATAAAGGGAGCTTCAATTGGACTTACAGTTATATTTTTCATACTGCTTATATTGAACATTTTTGGACTGTCAAAATATATACAGGCTTTTAATTTGATAAAATATAATATTTTAATAACAAGCTTTTTAGTTGTGGCAGTGATACTTTCTCTGATAACTTTTTTGATAAGTTTGTCTTTAGTAGTTATAAGAAAAAATTGAAATATATATTATAAGAAAAGATGTGCTTCTGTAGGCTGTAAAAAAAAGATGGGCTTGTAGAACTTAAAAGAATATCATAAAGGAGTATATATGGAGAATATAACTATTCTAGGATTTGCATTATATGAGATATTATTTTACTTTGTAATCTATGCATTTTTAGGCTGGTGTCTTGAAGTTGTCTATGCTGCAGTAAATACGGGATCTTTTGTAAACAGGGGATTTTTAAATGGACCTGTGTGCCCCATATATGGTGTTGGAGCGGTAATAGTCATAGATTTACTCATGCCATTTAGGGACAATTTAGTTTTATTGTTCATTACTTCTGTTTTCATTACTTCTCTTCTTGAATATGTTACTGGTTTAGCTCTTGAGAAACTTTTTAATGACAAGTGGTGGGATTATTCTCAATATCCTTTTAATATAAGAGGCTATATTTGTCTTAAATTTTCACTGGCATGGGGCATAGGATGTATCCTGACTATGAAAATTATACATCCTGTAATTGTGGAATTTGTCAAATTGATTCCAACTTTTTTAGGTAATATTCTATTACTATCTTTGACAATTGTATTTGTTATTGACCTTGTATCTACAGTTGACACAGTAATGAAACTTAATTTCAGATTGAAAAGAATTCATGAAATATCCGGTAAAATCAAAGAAAAATCAAATATACTTGGAGAAGGGATATCAAGAGATACAATTGAACTTAAAAGAAAGTATGAATATCAGGCAGTTGAGATTAGAAAAAAATATAATGATTTGTCTGAAGATGCTATTGAGCTTAAGGAAAAATATCAAAATGATCTAATCGAAATTAAGGAAAAATATGAAAATAGTTTGGCTGAAATCAGAGAGGGATACGAAAGGGAAATAAGCGAATTGAAGGAGAACTATAAAA
Source organism: Clostridium moutaii (assembly GCF_041205085.1). Lineage (NCBI taxonomy): Bacteria > Bacillati > Bacillota > Clostridia > Eubacteriales > Clostridiaceae > Clostridium > Clostridium moutaii. The sequence goes on along the minus strand of NZ_JBGEWD010000006.1, from coordinate 44,881 downwards.
AGCTTACGGGCAGGAGAAACCATCTTCATAGGAGAATTATCAGGGCATTTCCTGATATTAAATCAAACAGGTATTTTGAGGCATTAAATGAATTAAAGAGGAATATAACCAAGAAGTAGTTATTTGAATTTAATATGTAGACCTGGATATAATAATGGCATAACAGCTGCAGCATATATTTTATATTTGTTGCAGTTGTATGCCATTTATTGTTATCTTGAAATTATGAGAAGCTTAACTTTTATGGGTGAAGCTGTTAAAGCACAATGCTTTGTGCCAAAGAACAGCTGCATTTTTTACCAACGAACAACGTTCCTACTTGCTTGCCATCGATAATACTGTATAAGTCCTCTGGCCTTTGACCATGGGTTATAACCATGTCAATACCATGTGAAGTGGCAATTTGGGCGGCATCAAGTTTTGTAATCATTCCACCAGTACCGCGATTTGAACCGGAACCTTTTGCCAATGCACGGATATTTTTATCAATATCATCAACCTGACGGATAAGATGCGCATTAGGATTTTGACGTGGGTCACTTTCGTAAAGTCCATCTATATCCGACATCAGAACCAATTTTTTTGCCCTGCACAGTACAGCAACTACTGCAGAAAGTGTGTCATTGTCACCAAATATTTTTTGCTCGGATTCAATTTCCGTATAACTTACAGAATCATTTTCGTTTACGATGGGGATAATATCCCTCTCCAGAAGAGAGTTAAATGTGTTTATTAAATTCTGCTTTTTTTTGCTCTGTTCCACATCTTCCCCACTGAGAAGTATCTGAGCAACAATTTTACCATACTCGCTGAAAAATTTATCATAGATATGCATGAGCTCGCATTGGCCTACGGCAGCTGCAGCTTGCTTTATTCTAAGCTCTTTCGGGCGTTCAGACATTCCCATTTTACTTGTTCCCACTGCAATGGCACCTGATGAAACAAGGATGATTTCATATCCTAAATTTTGAATACCCGATAGTACGAAGGCCAGCTTGTCAATACAACGTAAATTCACTTTGCCTTTTTCGTTTGTGAGGGAGGATGTACCAATTTTAATTACTATACGATTTTTAATAAGATCCATAATGATTCAATCCTTTCTATATTGTAGTTTTTATAATAAGCAGTTGTTTTCAATTTAAGAACTTATTTTAGATAATAAAAAAGCCCTAAGTTGATTAAAATCAACTTAGGGCGAAAATACTTTCCGTGTTACCACCTAAATTCAGTATGAACTGCACTTAACCAGTACGAAGATAATTCTTGATACTGTTTTCCTAATAGCGGCGGAATTTCCGATGAAGTCTACTTGAATAATCGTTCGATCCATAGCTCCAAGACTGGTTCGATATTTTTTCATTAAAGTTTCACACCAACCAACTTTTCTCTGAAAATCCCAAATATCTACTATTTCTCTTCATGGCATTTACAATATTAATCCTTAAAAGTATAACACTAATTTTTAACAATGGCAAGCAGAAAATTATGTAAAATTTATTTATCAGTACAGCCAAGATGTTTCTGGCAGATAAGTAAAATTTCTATTAAATGTAGTATACCACTTTTTCAGCGAAAAGTCATGAGCTTGGTTTTTTATATCATCAAAATTACAAAATTGTAAGACAGGTCTTTTAATCTGTAAGCCAATAGATATGGAGTGAAGACAGTACTTTGGTTATACTTTAGACATGGGAGGGAAAATAAAATGGAAATATTAAAAGTGGAAAATTTAACTAAGATATATGGAAAAGGAGAAAATAAGGTAGAGGCATTAAAAAATATAAATTTATCTTTGAATAAAGGAGAATTTGCAGCAATTGTAGGAGCATCCGGTTCGGGTAAAAGTACGCTTCTGCATCTTTTAGGGGGACTTGACAGGCCTACAGGCGGGAAAGTGATAATAGACGGGGAAAATATCTATGATTATAGTGAGGATAGACTTGCTGTATTCAGAAGGAGAAAAATAGGATTTGTATTTCAGTTTTTTAATCTGATACCGGTTCTGGATGTGGAAGAGAATATAGCTCTTCCCGCTCTTTTGGACAATGACAAGGTGGATGAAAGATATTTGAACGAGATTATAAAATTGCTCGGTCTTGAAGAAAGGAAAAGGCATCTTCCTTCAGAGCTTTCAGGAGGACAGCAACAGAGGGTGTCCATTGGAAGGGCGCTTTTAAACAAACCCTCCATAATATTTGCAGATGAACCTACAGGCAATTTAGACAGCAAAAATTCAAAGGAAGTTATTGAACTTTTGAAATTTACAGCTGAGAAATACAGCCAGACCCTTGTACTCATTACCCATGATATAAATATAGCATCTCTGGCGGACAGGATAATTACAATTGAAGACGGACAGATAATTTCAGACAAATATCTTCAAAACAACTAGATAAAGAGAGGTGGTGATTTAAAATGATAACTAGCTATAAAAAACTTACAGGAAGATATCTTAAGTCAAACAAAAAGAGAAGTATCCTTACTATTATAGGAATTGTACTTTCAGTTGCACTCATAACTACTATAGGATTTTTTATGGTAGGCATGCAGGATGCCGAAATTGAAAGAGTGAAAAGTGATTATGGATCATGGCATGTGATGTATTCTGCTCCAGATAAGGATCTCATTGCAAAGGTAACCGGCAATCCTAAAATTTCAAGAAGCGGTCTTTATCAAATGGATAAGGATATAAAAATAAATGCAGATGTAAGTGTAAGTTCAATTACTGCCTCAGACAGTGCACTGGAACTTCTGCCATATAAAATTAAGATGGGAAGGTTTCCTGAAAATGCCCATGAGGCAGCTGTAGAAAATTGGGTTCTCAGGTATATGAAAAAGGATATTAAAGTAGGAGATAAAATAGAACTCAATAACAGGAAATACACTCTTGTGGGAATACTCCAGGATAGTGTATCCAGCCAGATAGAAAAAAAAGGCGTATTTTTATCCAAGAACAATAGTATTGACAGACAAAAATCCGTACTGCTTGCAGAGATAAGTTCAAAGACAAATTTAAAGAGGGCGGTTTCAGAATTGGATGGCCTGCCCAAATATAAAACAATAGAAGTCAATGGTAAAATTAGTCCTTCTGTTGTAAATAATTCACCTCTTATAGATGTGGAAGGGGGAGGAAACAGTAATGAATCAGGATTGACAAGCTTGTATGGTACAGTGGCAGTTATAATAGGAATAGTGCTTATTGCAGCCATTGCAGTGATATATAATTCATTTCAAATCAGTGTAGTGGAGAGGATGAAGCAGTTCGGGCTTTTGAGGGCAATTGGAGCAACACCGTCGCAAATCAGAAAAATAGTACTTAGGGAAGCATCTGCTCTTTCAATTATAGGTATACCAGTAGGACTTATATGCGGTATTATAGCAATTTGGGCTATAGGGTTTGGATTTAAAATAATTGGAGGAGACATGGTTTCCATAATGAAAGTATCCATATCACCTGAAATTATGCTTATAAGTGCTGCAGTTTCCATAGCGGCCATATATGTATCTGCACTGCTGCCTGCCTTACTTGCAGGAAAAACATCTACGCTTGCTGCTATAAGCGGAAGAACATCTATAACAAAGGAGAAAATAAAACGGAGAAAAAATATAATTATAAGCAAGTTATTTAAATTTGAAGGGGAGTTAGCGTATAAAAACATAAAGAGAAACAGAAAAAGATACAGGATAACTGTTTTTTCCATAGTAATAAGTGTGGTGTTATTTATTACTTTTAAATCCTTTATGGATATGTCCTTGAATGTATCGGAAGGTCTTAGCGAATCCAGCAATATACATTTTTCAATTCAATCCAATGGAGAAAATAGTTTTGTAGATAATCAGATTATAAAGGATATAGGTGAATTAGATTCCGTGGATAAAATGTATAAAGTATATAATGAGTATAATTTTACCCAATTTATAGATAAAAATAAGGAAATAGGAGAGGTGAAGAACATAAAGGGCATATATGGCAAAGGCACAACTATTGATGAAAAAGAAAAAATACCCATGGATGGAGCCATTGGCATATATGATAAAAATGCACTGCAGGTATCAAAGAAGTATGTACAATCCGGCAGTATAGATATAAATAAATTGAATGATGAAAATGGTGTAATTTTAATAAACAAAAATATAATTTACAATAAAGAGGCCAAGAAAAGCTATGTGGGTCCTGCAGCCAATATAAAAGCAGGAGATGAAATAGAACTGCAGTACGGCGGGGAAACAAATATAAGATCAATAAACAACAGCAATGAAGTTGCAAATAGAAAGCCGGTTGAAAATAAAGGTGTTGTTAAAAGGGTAAAGGTAATGGCAGTACTGAAGGATGAGCCTTTTGATTTTAACATGCAAAATGGGCTTAAACTTATAACTACTGAGAAAGTTGCTGAGAAACTCACCGGAAGAGATAATATTAAACCTACAGGATTAAATATAATTGTAAAGAATATCAAAAATGAAAATAATGTAAAAGACCAGATAGAAAATATTATAAAATCAGATCCTGCACTCAGCATGATAAATCATCTTGATCAAAACAGGACAGCAAAATCAGCAATTTTGATGATAAAAATATTGATATATGGATTTGTAGTAGTAGTGTCCTTAATTGGAAGTGTCAATATTATAAATACATTGACCACAAATATAATACTGAGGAGAAAAGAATTTGCCATCTTAAAGGCTGTGGGACTTACCCAAAGAGGACTGAAAAAAATGATAGTTTTAGAAGGCCTGTTATATGCAGTTGTAGGAACAATATACGGCTCCATAATATCCTGCGGATTATCCTATATGATGTATAGGGGAATAAATGGAGTGAGGGAATTCAGCTGGCCGGTTCCATGGGGTGGAATGCTGATTGCAGCAGCTGCTGCTGTTATCATAGGATATTTTTCAGTACTTTCGCCACTTTCCAGAATAAACAGGGAAAATTTAATTGACACAATAAGAGAAGACTATTGACAATTCACAGCGCACAATTGATTACAGTGTACAATTTACAATTTATGGTGAATTGTACACTGCTTGTGGTTTTGGTGCTGGAAAAGCAGAGAACTTAGAATTATACTTATTGGGTTTGTGATATATTTTATTCTTCAAAATCGATAGTATAAGACTAAAAAATTACAATGATTGGAGATAAAATCCTTATGTTTATTGCAGTCATCAAGGTGTTAGCTTATAAATACCTATGCTTAATATTTTTTGCATTATATTTGAAATAATTATGATTGTAAAAGATGGAGCCGGACTGTAAATAAAGTAATGAGAGTAAGATTGCAAAAAAGTTAGATTCTTTAAAAGAAGTGGTAAATAGAGCAAGTAAAATTAAAATGGCAGTGATTTTTTCTTTCAAGATACTATTGACCGAATCGGTTTATAGCAATATAATGATATTACTATAAACCGATTCGGTTCATAGACTTTGGGAGGTGAATTCTTTTGGAAAAATTTTTTAATTTACCTGTAGAGAAGCAAAATATAATTATAGATGCTGCACTTAAATCCTTTGATAAAAATGGTTATAAGAAAACATCCATAAGGGACATTGCTGCCGCAGCAGGAATTTCAAAATCAATGGTATTTCATTACTTTGGTACAAAAAAAAATTTATACCTTTATTTAATTAAGCTATGTGGCAATATTATTATGAAAGAAGTTGATGAAAAGTTTGATTATACGGTTACTGATTTCTTTGACAGAATTAAACTTTCATCTAATATTGAAATTTCGGTTATGAAGAAACACCCTGCAATCCCGTCCTTTTTAACGAGTATGTATTTTGAAAATGATGAGGAAGTAAAAGAAGATATAAAAGCTATTTTAGCAGAAGGTGAAGATTTTAGAGACAAAATTGCTTTTGATGGCATGGACTATTCAAAATTTAAGGAAGGCATTGATCCGAAGCTTGTTATGAAAATGCTTGGTTGGCTTACTGATGGGTATATAAATCAATTATCAAGTAAAACAGGAGTTGATTACGAAGCTTTTTTCAAAGAATTTGAGGAGTGTATGGATTTACTTAGGAACAATTTTTATAAGGAGGAATATGTATGAATTCATATGTGATGAGCTTCCAAGATATTGATAAATCAAATCTGCCTATGGTAGGCGGCAAAGGTGCTAATTTAGGAGAACTGTCCAAAATTAAGGATATACGCGTCCCAGAGGGATTTTGCATAACTACCAAAGCCTATAGAAGAATTGTTGATAACAACCCTGACTTTAATGCCATAATTGATCAATTATCTTTTTTGCAGGTGAGTGACAGGAAAAAAATCAGTGAGCTCAGCAAAAAGATCCGTGAGGTCATAGAAGGAATATCCATTCCAGTAGATATTATAGAAGGAATCTCACAATATGTTTCAAAACTTGGTAAAAAAAATGCCTATGCCGTACGTTCAAGTGCCACAACAGAGGATTTGCCTCTGGCTTCCTTTGCAGGTCAGCAAGATACCTATCTGAACATCAGGGGAGAGGATTACATACTGAAGTATGTTAAAAAGTGCTGGGCATCACTGTATACAGACAGAGCGGTAATTTATCGTATGCAAAATAACTTTGATCATCGCAAGGTTTATCTGTGTGTTGTAATACAAAAAATGGTTTTCCCACAGGCTTCGGGAATAATGTTTACTGCAGATCCTGTCACTTCCAACAGAAAGGTTACATCCATCGATGCAAGCTTTGGCCTTGGCGAAGCTCTTGTGTCCGGTATGGTTAATCCAGATATCTATAAAGTACGGGAAGGAAAAATATTGGACAAAAAAATATCCATAAAGAAACTGGCTATTTCAGCACTACAGAACGGCGGTACAAAAAAACAGGAGATTGAGACTGCAAAGCAAAATATGCAGACACTTTTGGATGAACAAATTTTACAACTAGATAGTATGGGCAGAAAGATTGAGGCCTATTTTGGTCGTCCACAGGACATAGAGTGGTGTCTTTATGAAGGCAAGTTCTACATTGTTCAAAGCAGACCTATTACTACATTGTATCCTGTACAACAAGAAACTAAGAACGGAAAGAATCATGTGTATATCTCATTTGGGCACAGACAGATGATGACTGAAGCTATGAAGCCATTGGGAATATCCCTCTTTCAAACTTTATTCAAACAGATGGTTGGGACTCCGATGAGCGAGATGGGTGGAAGGTTGTATATTGATGTATCCCGTGAACTTTCTTCATCCCTTGGTAGGATGTCTTTTATCAAAGGCCTGGATACAGTGGATGTACTAATGAAGAATGCCCTCATTAATCTTACAAAACGAAAAGATTTTATCAAAACGCTATATAAAAAAAAGACAGCCATGGCTGCAAAATCAATGTGGTTGAAATGGCTAATCCTTACCATAAAAGATTATAGAGCAAACGACCCAGCTATAGTGGAAAGCCTGATGAATAATAATAAGGCTCTGATGCTGGAACTAGAACAAGATATTACCAAAGTTTCTGGAGATAAACTGTTTGATTTCATTCTTAAGAGTATGAAGAAGATAAAGGATACCATTTTTAACAGCTATGGAGTGGTTTTTGCGGAAGCCTATGCCTCTTACTGCATAAATAAAAATATTGAGAAATGGCTAAGTGAAAAGAATGCAGCTGATATTCTTGTCCAATCCGTATCCAATAATGTCACATCTGAAATGGGGCTTGAACTTTTGGATGTTGCTGATGTTGTAAGACAGTATCCAGCCGTAATTGAATATTTTCAGCAACCAAATGAAGAAACTTTTTTTGAAGATTTGTCCAAGCTTGAAGGAGGCTCAGCTGTTATCAATTCAATTAAAGCATTTCTCAAAAAATATGGTATGCGATGCTCCGCTGAAATTGATATAACCAGGACTCGATGGAATGAAAGACCGACTATACTTATTCCTGCTATTCTCAATAATATCAAAGCCTTTGGGCCAAATGCCCACAGTATGAAATTTGAACAGGGGCTGCTGGAGGCAAAGCAAAAAGAGCAGGAGATCATAAGGCGTCTTGAAAAATTGCCTGGTGGAAAAAGAAAAGCCAAGAAAACCAAGAAAGCAGTCAGTGTTTTACGTAATTATGCCGGTTATCGTGAATTCAATAAGTACATTCTAATGTGGTATGACTGGATTGTGAAACAGGCATTTATGAAAGAATCAGATACTTTAGTCCATAAGAGTATAATACAAAACAGGGAGGATATATATTACCTAACTTTTGATGAACTTAGGGATGTTATTAAAACAGATAGAATAGATTACGATATCATAACTAAGAGAAAGGAGGACTACGAAACTTTCGAAAAGCTTACACCTCCCCGTGTTATAACCTCCGAGGGTGAGATCATAACTGGTGAGTACAATACAGATAAAATACCTGAAGGTGCCCTGGCAGGAGTACCTGTTTCATCAGGTGTTGTTGAAGGGCGTGCAAGGGTTGTTTTAAAGATGGAGGATGCCAATATAGAAGAAGGGGATATTTTGGTTACAACATTTACTGATCCCAGCTGGACTCCGCTGTTTGTATCAATTAAAGGTTTGGTTACCGAGGTAGGTGGAATGATGACCCATGGGGCTGTTGTTGCAAGGGAATATGGCTTACCTGCAGTGGTAAGTGTTGAAGATGCTACAAAATTGATTAAAGACGGACAGAGAATAAGGCTAAACGGGAAAGAAGGGTATGTGGAAATTCTGTAAGGAAAAGCTGCTGCATCACAATTATGTGTTATAGCAGCTTTTTAAATATGGGAGCTAGCATGTAATCTCTGTGGCTTTGCTGTGTTTTAAAGCTCCCTGGTAATTAAAATTTTTACCTGTATGAGTAATCTTTTCAACTATCATCCTATTTTACCACGAAGAAGAAGTTTTAACAAAATTTAGATGTGCACCGGTTGCAGCCAGTGACATCATGTTAAAGCCAGTTCTTCTCAAAAAATGAAACGATAAAACTGCGCCGCCAGCAATTGATACAAAACCTAAACAGGGGTGGATTCTCCGATTACAAAAAAATCGAGAGAGAATCGACCTCCCTTTGGCTTGCAGTTTTCTATTATGATACAGCAGAAAAGTAGGAAAATCAAACTGCATTTTGGTTACAAAAACTGCATTTCATTTACAAAACTGGCTTTTCGAGTGCAAAAATTGCATTTAGTTTACAAATATTCAGTTGTTGATTACAAACATTGCATTTGTTTTTACAAAGTTGCATCTCGTTTTGCTATTGAGTTTATGAGAGTTAGCGCCTCACCTTTCAATTAATCTAAACACCATAATTCGATAATAATATATTGTAAAACAATAAAATATGTGTTAAAATCATTTTATCATTAAATTAGTGAGGTGTTTCAAATGAATGTTAAACGAGGTTCAACCACCTTCTTAAAGGTAAGTATTTTTCTGGCTGGAATTGCAGTACTTGCTTTATGTATATTTTTAGTGCCCCATATGGCGAATTTCGCAGCAAAATTGTATCCAAATATTGCCCTAATGAAATATCTCATTTTCATCGTGATGTATGGAGCGGCTGTGCCTTTTTACTTTGCTCTCTATCAAGCTTTCAATCTTTTACGGTACATTGACAAGAACACAGCGTTTTCGGAATTATCTGTAAAGGCGTTAAAGAACATAAAGTGCTGTGCGATTATAATCAGTGGTTTGTATGTATTAGGTTTGCCACTCTTTCGTTTTATAGCGAAGAAAGTTGACCCTCCTATTGGATTAATGGTACTCATCATCATTTTTGCTTCGTTGGTTATCGCCGTCTTTGCTGCTATCCTCCAACGGCTTCTACAAGAAGCGATTAACATAAAGTCAGAAAATGATTTAACGGTATGAGGTGAATAACATGGCAATTATAATCAATATTGATGTGATGCTGGCTAAAAGGAAAATGAGTGTAACAGAACTTACAGAGAAGGTTGGAATAACCATGGCAAACATTTCTATACTAAAGAACGGAAAGGCAAAGGCCATTAGATTTTCAACTTTAGAGGCAATATGCAAAGCTTTGGAATGCCAACCAGGAGATATTTTAGAATACAGAAATGATACATAAATGGGAAGTTGTACTGCAAGTAGATTAGTTGAATGTTGAGTAAAGTTTGTTTGAGGAGGTAATGTATGAAGATTAAATTAATTCAACCTGCAATGCTGCCAAGACCTATGGATACAAAGTTAAAAACAAGAATGTCTCCTTCATTAGCTTTATTGACAATAGCAAATCTTACGCCGAAAGAGCATGAAGTTATTATTGAGAATGAAAATGTTGAAAAGATAGATTTTGATGAGCCTGTAGATTTGGTAGCAATAACTGTTACTGTAGATGTCATGAATAGAGCAGTGGAAATATCAAAGAAGTTCCAAAATCGCAACGTTACAGTAATTGCAGGAGGTATACATATTACAGCAGATCCAGAGGGTGCTCCTCTTAATAGTTTTGACGCAATATGTGTGGGAATGGCTGAGAAAGTTTGGGCAAAAATCCTTAAGGATAAAGAAAATAATTCACTTAAGAAGATATATTATGATATGGAAGATATTACCGGAAAGGAAATAGTATCACCTAACTATTATATTATTGATAATAAAAAGTATTTATATACTAATATAATTAGTACAAGCAGGGGATGTCCTTTTGAATGTGATTTCTGCTATAATAGCTGCAAAAATGTACTTAAAACTTATATTAATAGACCCATAGACGACGTGATTAAAGATATAAATGCATTAAAAACAAGGCATATAATGTTTATTGATGATAATTTTATTGGGAATCCAAAATGGACAAAAAAATTATTAGAGGAAATAAAACCTCTTAAACTAAAGTGGAACGCAGCGGTTACTTCCAATATAGTGGACATGCCTGAATTATTAAATGAAATGAAGGCGGCTGGTTGTCAAAGTCTATTTATAGGTTTTGAAAGTATAAATAGTAAGTCAATAGATAGTGTCCACAAGGTGCAAAATAGTGTAAAGAGATATGAGAAACTTGTAGATGAAATTCATAAAAGGGGAATAATGATAAATGCAAGTTTTGTTTTTGGATTAGATGAAGATGATGTCTCTGTATTTAAGAATACATTAAAATGGATAGTTAAAAATAAAATAGAAACGGTAACCTCACATATCCTTACCCCATATCCTGGTACAAAGTTATACTCATCATTAATGGAGAAAAATAGAATTGTAGATTATAATTTGTCAAATTATAATACCGCGCATGTGGTATATAAACCCAAAAATATGACAGCAGAAGAATTATATGATGGCTATCTATGGATATATAAAGAAGTGTACACGTTTAAAAATATAATGAAAAGATTACCAAAATCTAAAAAGCAATTGATCCCATTTCTAGCATTTAATTTCTTTTATAGGAAGTTTGGAAAGCTGACAGAATTATTGTGTAATATAGTTTCTTTTAAAAATGTAGGAAGATTTTTTAGATGGTTAGCTTATTGTATAAAGTAGGTGGTGGAATTTTTATCTTTCTATCATTAGATAAAATGTTAGAGCCTATTAAACATTCTTTACAATATATTGGAATTATACAGAAGAACGGAAGAAAGGAGTTCCTTTACAGTCTAATTTAGATTAACTGGCGTATGTCTTATGTGAAAAAATTTATTTTAAACAATGATAAAAAATGTTACTATTATATAAAGGATTACAGCACAATAGTAATTAATTACGTTGCAACGTAACAAATAATGGATTTTTTAATTTATACAGTTGACAAATATATCAGATTGATATATGGAGGATTGAGGTATGAAAAGACAAAAGGTTAGGAAACTGCTGCTGATAACAGCATTTTTATTATTTCCGATAACGATGTGGTATTTTTCACCAGACATTATTATTCTGGGAGCTATGGAAAGGATAATTAACGGAAGTTTCATTACATTTTCGATGATGTTGTTTGGTTCAATATTTTTGGGGAGATTCTTTTGCGGATATTTATGCCCAGCAGGTGGTCTGCAAGAATGTGCTATGCTGGTAAATGAGGAATCACTGAAACAGGGCTGGAAAAATAATATAAAGTATGGTATCTGGTTTGTTTGGATAGTTGCAATTGTGGTATGTTTTATTTTAAGTAAAAATAATGTGACGATTAATCCGTTTCATATGACTGACCATGGGATATCGATATCAAATATTTCTGATTACATTGTCTATTATGGTGTATTGTTATTGCTTTTCATTCCGTCAGTTTTGTTTGGTAAAAGGGCTGCCTGCCATTATTTCTGCTGGATGGCACCATTTATGGTAATTGGTACAAAGGTCGGTAAATTGTTGCATATTCCGCAGCTGCATATCAAAGCAGAACGAGACAAATGCATTTCCTGCAAGCAGTGCAACAGAAAATGTCCGATGAGTCTGGATGTGGAGAAAATGGTATCCAAAGGAGAATGCAGTAATTCGGAATGCATTCTGTGTGGAGAATGTGTGGACATATGTCCAAAAAAAGTCCTGCGATATAGCATTGAGAAATAGAGGAAAGAACGATGGCAAATGAGAAGAAAATTAATCAGATGATTTTGGGGCTGTTAAGCCCTGAATCATTGATTGGTATAGGACATATCGGAATTCAGTTGCAGCATTTGAAGGAATGCGAGATAGGAAAATTATGAGCATTGACTTAAACTGTAGAAGGAGAAATGTCAGCAGGCAGTTTTAATAATAGGTCTTGGAAGTATATTTATTAAGAATTTATATATTTTGTCACTTGATTTGCCGAATATTATAAATAAGAACTATATAAAAATCTCTTGTGAAGTTGAAAAGTCCACTAAAGCATCTTCAAGATCAGACCATCATTCACAATACATTGTTGTTAGGAATCTGCAAGATAAAATATGAACTTATCAGTAGGGGAATTAAAGTGAAAACTAAAATAATAAGACATAATGGAGTCAGAAGTTTTGTAACTTTGAATAAAGGTGGAAATGAATATTATGAAATATATATTCAGTCCAGAGAAATGGGAAAAGCCAATAAAATTATTCACAATCAATGAATAATGAACCTAAAAACCTTTTGAAAAAATGACAAGAGTACTTAAAGAAGGGGGAAAAATTCATTTTTGGCAGAGATTGATGCTTATGATTGGTTAAAAAGAAAAAAATTATATTGATATAAAAAGAGGTAGAATTAATGTACAAATTGTTATTGGTTGAAGATGACAGTGCACTTGCGGCAGGTATAGAGTTTACTTTAAAAGACGAGGGATATGAAGTCCTTACAGTGCCAACGGTTAAGGACACGAAAAAAATAATGGAAAACAGGAATTTTCACGTTGTCATTCTGGATATAAATCTGCCTGATGGAAACGGATATGATCTGTGCAGGTATATAAGGGAAAAAAGTGATGTACCCATAGTGTTTTTAACTGCCCTGGATGAGGAGGTAAATATTGTACTGGGCCTTGAAATCGGGGGAGATGATTATATAACCAAACCTTTTGCGGTGAGGGAGTTTTTGTCAAGAATAAAGGCCATAATAAGAAGAAATTATAAAAAGGAATCTTCAGGCAGCAGATTCCAGAGCGGGAATATAGTGGTGGATACCTCAAGTGCCCTGGTAAAAAAGAATGATAAAAAAGTGATGCTTACAGCACAGGAATATAAACTGCTGCTGATATTTTTAAATAATCCGGAGGCTCTCATGAGGAGAGAGGAGATATTAGGCAGGCTTATTGAAGGTGAAAAATCATTTTTTGATGAGAATACGATGTCAGTCTACATAAGGAGAATCAGAGAAAAAATAGAGGATGATTCTAAAAAGCCGGAATATATAGTTACCCAGAGGGGAATAGGGTACATGTGGAATAAAAAAGTCAGCAAGGAGAAATAGATATGAAAAGATATTTTATAAATCCCGAACTCAAAAGAAGTACTGCAGTCCTCCTGATTTTTAATATGTTGTTTATGGCTGCCGTGCTTTTAAATTTGAAAATATACCATGATAATCTGAAACAGGATTATTTACGGACTTTTGGTGCTGTAACTGAAAGAATATACAGTTATAATCCTGAAATTGCCAGGGAAATAATGCCTGCTATTACGGCTGGAGCAGATGAGAAGGAAGCTCAAAAGGGAGAGTCCATATTAAAACAGTACGGGTTAAGTGAAAAATTGGAAAATGGACTTTTCCCATACATAAACAAATCCGCACAGAAAGAAAATTTAAATGTGATTCTTATATTTATCGGCATGGCAGCTGTATTTTTCCTGATGAATTACATTCAGTACAGCTATTTTTATGACAGGATAAGAAGACTCAATACAGGTGCGAAGAAAATAATAGATGGGGATTATAATATATCAATAAGTGAGGACAGAGAAGGTGACTTTTCAAAATTATCCAATTCCTTTAATTCAATGAGGAAAATCATAAGAAACAACCTGGATGAGCTTAAAAAGGAAAAACAGTTTTTGGTGGAGCTGTTGTCTGATATATCACATCAATTGAAAACACCTCTTTCCTCAATGATAGTCTACAATGATATTCTGCTGAATAAACAGGTTTCAAAGGAACAATCCAGAACTTTTTTGATAAATAGTAAAAATCAGCTCTACAGGATGAACTGGCTTATTAAAAGTATATTGAAACTGGCCAGGCTAGATGCCAGGGCAATAGAATTTCACATGGAGCGGCAGAGCTTAAATGAAACTACAAGGTATTCCATAGAAGCTCTTGAGGACAAAATAAAATCCGCAGGTGTACAGGTGGATCTTCATGAAAATGAAAAGATACTGTTTCCCCATGACAGGCAGTGGCTTTGTGAGTCGCTTATAAACATAGTTAAAAATTGTGTGGAGCATACTCAAAATGGAGGTAGAGTGGATGTATATGTTATGGAAAATCCAATTTATAAGAGAATCATCGTATCAGATAATGGAGAGGGCATAGATGAAAAAGATCTTCCCAACATATTCAAGAGATTTTATAAAGCCAGAACCTCTAAAAGCAGTGATTCCATAGGCATAGGTCTGGCGCTTTCAAAATCCATAATAGAAGCTCATGGTGGAATTATAAATGTACAGAGTAAGCTTGGTGTTGGAACTACTTTTACAATTACTTTTTTAAAATACTAACTTTTATTCATTTTTAGTATTCATTGATGTTGTACTATTTTTCTCCATACGTTCTGATATGTTTTGTTTTAGAATTTCATAAAATGAAATATCATTCTCATTATTTTTTTCACGTTTATTCTCACGTATATTATTCAGATATCTATGCATTCCATTATTAGATTTGATAATTGAATTTACTCGCATTTTATCACCTCTAATTATAAATACGAAATATGCATTACTTTTTATGGAGTTATTAAGTAAAATATATTTTTTTAATGAATTTATATTATTTCTGTTTCAATGCACCTCTAAAGCATTATCACCATTATTTGCATAAAAAATAAGCACACTAAATAATAGATGCTTATTTTTATTGTTTACTTTTATATTCAGAGTATCCACTTACTTAATTTAGGAATTGTGCAAGTAATTTTTGCAACTCTTAATCCATATCTAAATATGATTTAATGGCATGTTAATGTTGAGCTTCTTCATTTTTTTGTCCATTATTATTGGTTGCTTTGTTCTGATTATTCTCTTTATTTTTATTGTTATCTGCTTCCTTTTTGATTTCACTTTTTACAGCCGGCTTTGCCGTCTGTTTTTTCGCATTTTCACTGATTACAGAAGTTGGTTTAGTTGCAGTGGAACCTGTTGCGGTATCACCTGCTGTTGTATTAGTTGTTGTAGTAGTATCAGCTGCAGTTGTCGTGGTTGTTGTAGCTGTAGTAGTGTTTGTTTTATCTGATTGTGTGTTTACATTATGTTTTGAACTCTTCTTTTTCTGTGTTTTTGCTTCTTTTATTAATTTACCAACACTTATCTTAGAAGCTTCTTTCTTTGCTTGAACAGCTTTTGCAAGATTCTGCTTTTCTGTATCTAATATCTGCTGCTTTTGCTGTAATAAATCTTCTGCAGACGTAATTGCTGTTTGATCTCCTGATTTTTTTGCCTTTTCAAGAGCTACTTTAGCTTCATTATATTGCTTTTTAGCGTCATTATAAACTACACGTTCTTTTCTGACAGCTAGTATGGCATTTCTTTTTGCTGTTTGCATTTCTATAACCTTTGCTATTACAACTTTTGCCTTATCTCCAACTTTATTTTGGAGTTTAGTTAGTACATCAAGGGATTTCTTTTCTTTATCGGTAATTTTATTTTCTACATCTTCCAACTTTTTGAGTTTATCTTGATTATCTGTGGTTTGATTATTAGTTATTGCATTCTCAATTTTGTTTTCAGCTGCATTCATATAATTCTTATAATCAGTAATAGCTGTATTTGCAAGGGCCTGATCACCATTATTCACCATTATCTCACTTTCACCTAATCTTTCTTCAGCTATATCAGATAATGTATCTGCTTTTGCTTCATCTGAAAAAGACAATATGACTTTTATACCATCGACAGCCTTATCTGCCGGGTATAAAATACTATCAGGTGTTATACCTGCCTGATCTTTCAGAGTTGCTGAATCAACAGCAAATACTGTACTGCCTATACCTAATGTCACCACTGCACTTGCTGCCAAAATCATTATTTTTTTCATTTTAATCATCCTTTCTAAATGCATAAAAATTTAAACTATGTTTTTTTGTCAGTCATATTTGGTTGAACACTAAAATATACGACAAGTACTCATATTTTAGGGAGCTCACAGAATAATTTATGTAAACCCTTTAAAATTTTTATTTATTTCGTATAATATTAATAGATGAGGTGATTTCATGCCGGATATTAATCACTTGATTCATGAAAATAAAAATGAATTTATTCATGAAAATAAAAACTTTATATATAAATGCACCTATACTATTTCAAAAAGACATCTCCAATGGGAAAATGATGATGAACTTAGCATTGCTCTAATTGCATTTAACAAAGCCTGTGATAATTATACAGAGTGTAAGGGGAATTTTTATACATATGCAAAAGTTATAATTAGAAATGCATTGATTGATTATTTTAGGAAAAATAAAAATTCACCTTTGCTTACCTTTGATAATGGTGATTATAACATGGAAAAATTAAATAATAATAGTGCTATAACTAGCTTTGAATTAGAAGTGAACAATAAAAACAGAGCAGATGAAATTATTGAGCTAAATAAAGAACTTACGAAATATAAAATTGATTTTAATGGTCTTGTAAATAATAGTCCAAAACATAAGGATACAAGAAATAACGTTTTAAAGCTTGTTTTAAAAATATGCAATAATAATGAAATTAGCAATTCCATATTAAATAATAGGCAGTTGCCCATTAAGAAAATATGTATATATACTGGATTTAACAAAAAATTTCTTGATAAGTGGAGAAAATATATTATTGCTTTATTTATAATATTCAATAGTGAAAAATTTCTTTATATAAAGTCTTATTTAAATATAAAAGTGGGTGAAAGCAATGAGTGAAAAAAAAGGTATAGTAATAAGTATACGTGGAAAATATGTCAATTTGCTTACTCCTTATGGTGAATTTGTAAAAGTGGACTGCAATGGTAAAAAGCCTAATATTGGTGAAAAATTTGTAGGAAATGAAGTCCAACATAAATTTTTTCATTTTAATACCAGAGGAATAGTGGCTGCTGCATGCATAATGTTTATATTGTTTATAGGTGGAGGTGTTAAAGCTTATTACAGCTCGTCAGCTACAGTGCTGGTAAATATAAACCCACATATTGAATTGAAGGTAAATTTTTTAAACAGAATTATTTTTTCTAAAGCATTAAATGATGATGGAAGTAAAATATTAAGTCAGGTTAAAATAAATAATACCAATATCAATGATGGTTTGGAAATAATAATTGATCAATCTAAAAAAGACAAATTCATTGACGAGAATTATATAAAAACAAAAACTATTTCCATTGATATAAATGGTAAAAATATAAATATTTCTAAATTTAAATCCAATATGGCAGTTTCTGACTTAAGTATTAAAATTCAATCTAATGGTAATGTAATTTTAAATAAGAATTCAAAT
Organism: Clostridium moutaii; assembly: GCF_041205085.1. NCBI lineage: Bacteria > Bacillati > Bacillota > Clostridia > Eubacteriales > Clostridiaceae > Clostridium > Clostridium moutaii. Next base: position 26,823 of record NZ_JBGEWD010000006.1, on the reverse strand, counting down.
AAGAAATTAAATAAGAACTCAAGTAAAAAATTAAATAAAAGCTCAAGTAATAATTCAAATATAGGTGTAAAAAATACTGATGGTATATTAAATAATGGGAAGTCCTCAAGTAACAAAAGCAATTACAAAAAATCAAACAGTAACAGCTTTCCCAAAAAAAATGTTTCTGCTGGTGGCAATAATTCTGTTTCAAGTAAAAATAATGATAAGGGTGAGTCTGATTCAAAACAGCCACAATATTCAAATAGTAATAAAATTAAGGAAAATCAAAACCCAGATAAAAAGACTGATAATTATAAAAGTAAGGATAATGATCACCATTATAATTCCAATAAAAGTAATACATCTGGACAAAATTCCAGTGCAAATAGGCACAAATAGAAGATTAAGGTCTATGTCAAATAGATCTTAATCTTGTTAGAAAATGTGAAAATAAATTTTAAATAAGAGTACTCATTGACAAATAGTAAATTAATATGATAATATATGTATATACATATAAAAAGATTATAATGCTTTTAGCTGCTATTCAAGGAAGGTAAAATCAAGTTATTATCAAATTTTTTAAAAATAATAAAAAAATTTTAATATAATATATGTATATACATATATTATGCGGATAGGAGTAGAGAAATGATGAATACAATAGAGCAGATGATCCAAAATAAGGCCTATGAATTAGGTTATGAAAAATGTGGTATTATTCCAGTTCATGCTATGAAAGATTATGCTGAAAAATTTGAGGAGCGTATTCAAAAGGTTCCTGAATCGAAAATGTTTTATCAAGGACAACGCCGTTTGTTAAATCCACTTGATAAATATCCATGGGCAAAATCTATTGTTGTATTGGCGTCAAGATATGGCAAGTATAAAATACCCAAATATGTAAAGGATCATATTGCAAAAGCTTATTTATTTGATATTCGTGTTGATGCTAATTCAAAAGAGTTTCAAAACAGTCAAAACTTAGAACAATATATGCAGCAGCTTGGTCTAAAAACTGCTGCTGATCATAAATTTGGAATAGTAGGGTTGCGCTGGGCAGCTATGCAAGCTGGACTTGGAATAATTAGACGAAACAATTTTTTCTATACTCAGTATGGTTCTTGGATGCATATAGAAGCATGGCTTACGGACAAAGATATGGAATTGATTGAAACACACAATCTTCAAAAATGCCCCAATGGATGTAACCGTTGCATAACAGCATGCCCTACTCACTCGTTGAGTTCTCCCTATACCATGTTACCGACTGCTTGCATTTCGTACTTGACTACATTTGGCGGTCGGGATTTACCACATGAACCTCTTCGTAAAAATTTTGGAAATTGCATTTACGGATGTGATGTTTGTCAAGATGTATGTCCAATGAATAGGGGAAAATGGGAGGAAAACTATAATTTCCCCAACCTTTCTGAATTGGCTCCTTTTCTTACTCCGGAAAACATACTGAATATGGAGGAAGAATTCTATAGAAAACAAATACAACCAAAATTCTTTTATTTATCAGGAAGTGAGCTTTGGAAATGGAAAGTAGATGTATTATGTTTTATGGGAAATAACTATCAGGAAAAATACAAGCCTTATATTACTGCAGCCTGTGAAAATAAGAATGAAAAGATTCGGGAAATGGCTCAGCTGATATGCAGTGAGCTATATGCTTGAAAGGTTGTTTCTAAGAACTCAATTTTTTAGAGTGTATACTAGTTATAACTTATTTGAATCTAATATTGGTGAAGATGATTCTAGAAAAAGATATATTTCTATTAGTGGAGGAGGAGAAAAAAGTCCATGAGACTGTTTTATTGTGGGAAAAAGCACAGTTTCAACAATAGAAGGCTGTTTTGAATTTATCATAATCTAATTGTAATTACCCGTTTTTTGTCTTGGGGTTAACCTAAGACAAAAAACGGGTATATCTGAAAAAACTATATTCTCATGTCTTGATATTATAGGTACTGTTAAATAATTATACATCTAAAGTAGTAAAATTAATTTTTAAATCTTCATATATTAGATTTAATATAATTATAAAATATAGCTGACAGCTCCATAATAATACCTTGATGTATCCTGCTAGGTGCAGGTGGCATATCATATATATTCCCATCCATAAGCTCTATTCTAAAACCTTCAGGATGGTTCATGTAATCTATATAAGTATAAGTTTTATTTTTAGCTGTATTATTCATAAAAGCTCAACATAATAAGCATGGAAATAAGGTTTTTTGTGCTTATTGGTATCATAATTATACATCTTTATTATGATTCCATCAAATCAGGCTACAAGTGCACCTGCATAAAAATTATGTTAAAATGTAATAAAAAATATATTTTGATTGTGGTATATTTATAATGCAAAAATTTATAAAATTATTCATAAAAACAAACTGTAAAAATAATAAAAAATTCAGTATTGTAGATCTTGAAAATTTTATTACAGATAGATGCGGAGGTCAGAGTAGTTATTATGAACTAGGCGGTTATGATGTATTTTACAGTGAGATGCAGAAGCTCAAAAAACAGGGTAGGATAAGAGAAATTAAAAGTTCAGGTACAAATAACAGGATGAATGCACCCACGAAGCTCAGGTGGATTTTAATAAATGATGAGGTAAATGGATCCTGGAAAGATGAGGATATTATAAGATGTTCGGACATATTGAATTTCAAGACATATAACAATCACCCCGAATATGAGACTAAAATGGAATGGGAGTATGTAAAAAACATATACAGATTTTTGAAAGAAAGGGAAAGCAGGCAGTGGGCCAGCCTGGAAGAGAGATGCCTGGAGCTTTTTTACGATGAAAAATTTTTAACTGATAATGACAGGGGCAGAAAAGACAACAAGGTTCTCAAAAGATTGGGAGTCACCCTCCAGGACATAAAGGCCAGACGATATGGAGAACAGTTCATATACTGGAATAAGGGTGTTGAAAATATCAGGACAATTATAATTCTTGAAAATCATTCCACCTTCTTTTCCTTTAAAAAGGCAGCGCAAAATGGGCTTGGCATATTTGGTATAAAGCCGGATGCTCTTATATTCGGGTATGGAAAGAAAATCATAAAGAGTTTCTCATTTATTGATGAAATTGCAGATCCGAAATGCATTGAAGTGTATTATTTCGGGGACATGGATCCTGAAGGTTATTTTATATATGGATCTTTAAAAGAAAAATACAATAATATTGATATAAGGTTATTTGTCAAAGCATATGTGGAGCTTATAAAATTATGCCGCAGAAAATATAGGGGAAAACAGCAGAATAAAAATGAAAAATATTTAAATATAATACTGCAGGAGTTTAATACATATAAATTGGGGCATTATTCTGATTACATAGTGGAGCTTTGGAATGGAAATTTGAGGATTCCCCAGGAACTCATCACTTATGAGCATTTACTTAAATTGAAAGGGGAAATTTAAGCTGATGGATTTAATTCAAAATGGAATGAATGAAAGATTAAAAAAGATAGACGCTATAAGAATGCTTGGATCCGGCATGGATGTAGGGAACTTAAATGAATATGCCCACGAGATTTCCCTGTGTCTTTTGCTTTCTGTGTTCAGACGGGAAATTACGGAAAATCCCAATAGAACCAGAAGTGATATGGTATATATGACTCTGGATATTTTAAGGGACATGAAGCTTGCAGCTTCAGATAAAAATATAGAGAGAATAGTGGATGGAGTACTCTGGTATAAGGATCCCTATAAACAGGCACCTTTTACCTGTCCCATATACAATGAGGAAAGCGGCAGGCACGAAATATATAAATTCAAATATTTGATACCGGATAGAGAATTTTCAAGATGGGAAAAAGGCGGAAGTACTGTATACATGCTTACTGAAGTGGCACAGGAGATAATATTGATAACCAGGGAGATGCTTGAGGAATTTGGATTTGATGTGGAGCAGTTTTATACACTTCAGCTTATCAAGAGTGGAAATTTCAACAAGGCATTGAACAGCGTCAGCAATTTGATAGGCAGAGTCAGAAGGCTTATACACAGGGAAAAAGACTATAGACAAGACATGATAAGAAATCCCCAGGTAATATTTTTTGATACTAAAAGAGATAGAAAAAAAGGGGAAGAGGAAATCAAAAATCAATTTAAAGATGAAAAAAATGAATTTTTGTATGCAAAGCCAAGAAGTTATCACTATGCAACCTGGGGTGCTGTAAATGGAGGAGAGGGAGATTCACCAGAAGGAAGTGGGGGGCAATCACTGTCCATAAATACCTTTGTGATTATGATGTTGATGAATTATAAAAAGAAAACTCCAGGCAATGAAAATCCTTGGACAGTGCTTATGCTTGATAATCCTTTTGGAAAAGCATCTGGTGCACATGTACTTGATCCTATATTTACCATAGCAAACAAATTGAATTTTCAAATCATTGCTTTTGCAGCACCGGAGATTATAAAAACAGAAATCAGTGAAAGATTTCCCGTTTTTTGGTCTTTAAAAATAAATAATGCAAAAGAAAATGGAAACATAGGCAGTGTATTAGGCAGAATGGTTCATGGGGGAAGGGTGATAATTGATGGATAAAAGGCTGAAAATAAATATGAAAGGCTGGTAGGTGATTTGAAGAGAATTTATATACGCACTGTTGGTTCAAGTATTGTCAATGTATTGTTATAAGTGTTAAGGTTAGCTTGAGCACCTACAGGTATAGCCATTTTGTATGTGCCATGTCCTGATGCTAAATTTGTCATAAGAGGTTTATTCAATGGCACCATAACTTCATTAATTAAGCTTTCATATGACTTACCATATGCAGGCTCACAATTCGTGCATTCACCCATAATGATACCTGCACAATCCCTAAGTTTACCTGCTAATATTAGATGGTTTATATACCTGTAGACTGTATTAATAGGTTCATGAACTTCTTCGATTAAGAGTATCTTTCCTATGGTATCAACTTCAAATGGTGCGCCAAGGTTATCTACAAAGGATGCAAGGTTACCTCCTACTATAGTCCCCGTTACATTGCCAGGGACCCTGCTTATTAGAGGCATTCCAGGAGGATTTTCAAGTTTCCTTGGTGAGGTAAGTGTGGATGTAGCAGTGAAAAACTGATTCATGTTGTATGCAGGAGTAGTCGATTTAAAGTCTATTAAAAGAAGACTATGAAAAGTAATTAAGTTAGCCCATATATACAAAACATTTAATAAAATTGTTATATCACTGTACCCTGTGATAATTTTAGGATTCCGTGCGATGACAGGATAATCAAGATATGGTATAATACCTGCAACACCTACTCCGCCTCTTGAGGGTATAATAGCCCTCACATCAGGGTTTTTAAACATTTCCATCAAATCAGAGGCCCTCTGTTGTTCTGTGGCTGCAATATATCCGCCATAAGAATATACGTATTTTCCTAAAACTACATTAAAGCCCATATTCTTAAGAGTCTGTATACCAGTATTAATGACATTCGCAGATAATGGACTCCCTAAAGTAACTATTCCAATTGTATCTCCTGCACGTAAAATTTGCGGTCTCATGGCCATATCTATTCACCTTCTAAATAACTTAATAATATATAATCTTACAATTCCGTAAAAACTACTCCTTTTAGAATATTATATGAAGTTACTCAAATAGTTGCTAATTAATAATATAACGTTCATTACTGCTCGCCTATGTTGGCTGATGTTTCATATTTTTTAGTACATGTTGATATCGTTTAGCTATCTATGCTATACTCAGCATTATGGTTATGCGCATCGATTTTGTGCGATATTTGCCAGACGGATACTGAATATGGCATGGATCATGGAGCATGGTGCGTTTTAAAAATTATATAACATGGGGGATATCTCTCCAATAGAGAATATAACCACTAAGATTTTGCCTAAGAAAATGACTGAGTTTGTGCGTTATTAAAATTCATTTCAAAAGCACTTTGTCTACTATTCCATAATCCACAGCCTTTTTTGCAGACATAAAATAATCCCTTTCCATATCCTTCTCTATTTTTTCAATAGGATTGCCTGTTTTTTCGCTGTATATGCTGTTTATTTTTTTCTTGGTTTCAAGTAACCACTTGGTATGAATTTCTATATCTGTGGCCTGACCCTGCATTCCTCCATATACTGACGGTTGATGTATCAATATCTCACTGTTTGGAAGTGCATATCTTTTTCCATGTTCACCTGCTGTCAATAAAAATGATCCCATACTTGCAGCCATACCAATACATATTGTAGATACATCTGATTTTATATACTGCATTGTATCATATATTGCCATTCCTGCTGTAATAGAACCTCCAGGACTATTTATATAAAAATGAATATCATCGTCAGGATTTTCAGATTCAAGAAACAACATCTGTGCTACAATAACACTTGCTGCTGCATCTGTTATTTGATCATTTAGCATAATTATTCTATCCTTAAGCAATCTTGAGTAAATATCATAGGAACGTTCTCCTAAATTAGTTTGTTCAATAACCACTGGTACATAACTCATAAGCTCACCTCGTAAAAGTATTATTTGACATAAATATTAAGCTGCCATAGAAAGAGCACTTGTAATTCTATTTCTTCTAAATTCCCTTGGAGGTATTCCATAAAGTTTTTTAAAAGCTTTTGTAAAGACTTCCTGAGAGTTAAATTGATATTTAAACGCTATATCCACAATTTTATCATCTGTATTTAATAGTTCATCGGCTGCTTCTATGAGTCTTCTTTTTCTTATATACTCAGCTACGGGCTCACCAACAACGGCATGAAAAACTCTATGAAAATGGTACTTTGATAAAAAGACCATATCCGCGAGATCTTTAAGTTTTATTTTCTTATCTAGATTATGTTCAATATATTCAATAGCTTTCTTAATACATGCGTCATAATTCATGTTAGGACATCCTCCTTATTCAATCTCTTTTCTATATTATAATCTAGCTTTTCATGTAAATCCTGTCTTTTCTTGCTAATTAATACGTTAAATAGTTAACTGTGGACTTAAAATTAAACTATAATCCTTAGTCTTTTTGAACCTCATCTATTTATAAAAATATCTAAAATGTAAAGATATATTGACATGTGTGGATAAATATCATATTATAATGTAAAGAACGTTTAACATTATGGGAGGTAATTAAGTTGAGATTATTCAGGGAAAAGGATGAACGGGAAAAGACCATTGGTGCAATCGCAATTCGATATACTTTTTTATTAGTCATTTTAACATTATTTGTTATAATAGTTGTACAGGGTATATATGAAAATATTAGTATATTGTATCCGGTGAACTTATTTGGAAATTATCATATAAATATTTATATCAGTGAAAGTATAAAACAGAATTTTGTTTTTATAATGAGTACTCAGGTACTGATATTGTTTGCATCTGAGATGATCATAAATAGGAGATCTGGGGGAGAAAGAAAACCTATAGTAAGCGGCGACTGGAAATTTAGATTTATGGATGAACGGGAAAGGATGATATCAGATAAAAGCATTGCAATATCTTTGTACTTTGTTATTGCATATCCATTTGTATGGGCAATTGCGGATTTAGTTTTAGATAAAACTTTTGGACTTCCGGCCGTTATGGTTATTCTAAATTTGATATTTTATATTATAGTTAGATTTGTAACACTTGTACAGCTTGGAGGTTAAAATATGAAAAACAATATAAAAAAATACCGAAAAAAATATAAACTAACTCAGGAAGAACTGGCAAAAGTTGTTGGAGTCACAAGGCAGACCATTATAGCCATAGAAAATGATAAGTACAATCCCACCCTGGAATTGGCAATGAATCTTGCGAAATACTTGGATGTTTCAGTAGAAGAGTTGTTTATATTGGAATAATGATAAAATTTTATTGAAGGGAAGCATATTTATGACTGATTATTTTGATTTAATTAAGCAGCGTGAAAGTTGCAGAAACTATTTAGATAAACAAGTGGAAAAAGAAAAGTTGATTGCCTGCATAGAAGCATGTCGAATTGCTCCTTCATCTTGTAATGGCCAACCCTGGAAATTTATAGTTGTAAATAACAAAGAACTATCTATTAAAGTGGCAAAATGTCTTCAAGATCTGGGTATGAATAAATTTACAGACAAATGTCCATCATTTATCATCGTATTGGAAGAAAAAGGAGATATTAAAGCCAGAATTGGTGGGACAATCAAAAATCAAGATTATTCATCTATTGACATTGGCATTGCAACTGCTCATTTATGTCTCGCAGCTACGGAACAGGGATTATCCACCTGTATTATGGGATGGTTCAATGAGAAAAAACTTAAAAATTTACTGGACATAGCAGTTTCTAAAAGAATAAGACTTGTAATAAGCATTGGCTATTCTGCAGATACGAAACTCCGTAAGAAAGTGCGTAAGAGCATGGATGAGATTTTACAATTCATAGAGTGATGTAATATTTTAGCCAAAATTGTGGTAAAAATGAATATATGAAAGAATTTATACAGGGCGCAGTAGTGCTTATCATCCTCCACTTTACGAAGCTGGGGTTGCTAACAATGGTAGCCCTTGAATAAAATAAAATATAGTAAGGAATGAAGAAGTGCATGGAAAATGTAAAAGATATTTTAGAGAATAGTGGTTTTACATTTGAATTGATTCATAATGATATACCTATTTATACAGCAAAAGAAGGTGCTGATTATTTTAAAGTTGATATCGCTCAAATAGCACCAACACTGATAATATATACTGGTATAGGTTTTCATGTATTAGTTGTTTCAGGTGGAAGAGGTCATGTTAATTTTAAAGAAGTAAAGCATTTATTAAATTGTAAAAATGTTAGACTAGCAACTAAGGATGAGGTTAAGTCGGCAACAGGATTTTCAGTTGGTAATGTACCGATGTTTGGAATTTCACTGCCCTATATAGTAGATAAAAAACTTCTTGAATTTTCATTCATTTATGGTGGCTTGGGTGAGGACAATACTACTTTAAAAATTGATCCAAATGCCTTATTCAAATTGAATAGAGTTGTTGGAACACTGGATTAAAAGATATGAAAGTCAGTCAGGGAGATGTGGTGAGAAATCATATGAGTATTGAATTAATATTAAGAAAGGCAGTTATACAAGATTTAAATAATGTGGTGGAAATATTTAAATCTACTATTAGAGTAATGGATGACAATGGAATTAATCAGTGGGATAATGTATATCCAGATGAAGAAGTCTTAAGAAAAGATATTTTAAAAGGGCAAATGTTTTTAGGGAAGATTGACGATAGAATAGCATCTGTATTTGTGTTAAATCAAGAGTACAATGAAGAGTACAAAAATGGAAATTGGAAATATAAAAATGGATCTTTTATTGTAGTCCATAGATTATGTGTTAACCCAATATTTCAAAATCAGGGAGTTGGCAAATGCAGCATGATGTTAATTGAGAAGATGCTGAAAAAAGAAAATATAGAATCTATCAGGTTAGATGCTTTTTCTTTAAATCCAGTTGCTTTGAAGTTGTATGAGAGAAGTGGTTATGTGAGAGTGGGAAAGGCAAACTTTAGAAAAGGATTATTTTATTTGTATGAAAAGAAGATATACTGAATAAATGGAGGAAAGAGAATGAAATGCAATATAAAAGAATATATATTGACTTGCCAGGTATGGGAAAAACCAAGGCTGAGGATTGGATTATAAACTCAGATGTAATGCTGGATATTGTAATTGATTTTATTGAAAAAATTATTTCAAATGAAAGTTTCTTACTTGCAGGTGAGTCCTATGGAGGATATTTATCAAGAGGAATAGTATATAAAATTGCAAATAGAGTGAATGGCTTGTAAGGGTTAATGAATCATAATATGTTAATATGGTTTTAACAATAATAAAATGGAGGTTTTATTAAATGAAAATTTTTGAATCAATTCAGATTAAAAATATTGAATTTAAGAATAGAATTGTTATGGCTCCAATGGTCAATTTTGGCTTACCTGCAAGTCCAAAGGGAATTATTAGTGACGGTTTGTTACATCATTATTTACAAAGAGCAGATGCCGGTATTGGACTTATGATTCTTCAGTCAACTTCAGTAACCTCTTCAAAAAATATAGATGGCCGCATCGGTATGTATTCAGATGAACATATCGTAAATATACAAAAAATAGCAGAAGCATGTCATAAAGGTGGTACTAAATTTTTTGTACAACTTGCTTACCCAAGTATAGGTTACAGTAGAGGTGATACTATTAATAATTTCACTGAAGCTGATTTAGAAAAAATAACAGACAAATTTATAAGTGCGGCAGAAAGATGTAAAGGAGCTGGCTGTGACGGAATTGAGTTGCATGGTGCACATAGCTTTTTCCTCAATATGATGGCATCACCCTTGTCAAATAAACGAACAGATAAATATGGTGGAGATATAAATGGAAGATTGCTGTTAGTGAAAAATATCATTGAGGGAATTAAAAATTTTTCGAATAATAATTTTATTGTTTCTTATAGAATGGGATGGAATGATAATCTAGATATTGACGTTCAAACCGCTCAAGCTTTGGCAGCTGCTGGTGTAGAGATGCTGCATGTTTCCTCTGGCATACCAGTTAATAGAGAATTGAGAATCCCTAATGAGTTTATGTTTAATGATATTGTATATACTGGCAGTGAAATTAAAAAGCACGTAAGCATTCCTGTTATTGTTGTAAATAATATAAGAACACTGCACAGAGGAAATATTTTGCTTGAAGATAATCTATGTGATTTTGCAGCATATGGAAGACCATTTCTTGCTGACGGAAGCTTTGCTCTTAAATCCATGAAAAATTATGATTATGAACCTTGTTTTAATTGTAAAGAATGTCAGTGGTTTGTAAATGGTGAAAATTGTCCCGCAGTAAAACAAATGATTTAAAACATGGTGCTTTTAGACCATCCTATCTATCCTCCATCTTACTTCATTAAAGGCACTGTTAAAAGCGCCATACAGCTTGCAGTAAAATATGACGAACTAATTGATATTCATTGTGACGAAATTGTAAATTTAATTGATCTCATAACCAAAAATAGCGCAAAAACACTGCACATTGAAAATGAATATGGAATACAAGAAGGAAATCCTGGAAAAACAGATGTTTATGTTGATGGGAAAGAGAGAATTTCATTTGAGCTAAAAAAATAAAAGGCCCCCCTAGGGGGCTTTTATTATACTCTCTGTCTTTTGTTTTCTTGAATTTTTTCATTGAGCTCATTCAAGTATGCCCATCGATCCATTTTTTCATCCAATTCCTTTTCCAGAACATCTTTTTCAGCTGTAAGTTCCTCAAGACGTATATAATCAGAAGAGATCTTTCCTATTTCTGTTTCTTTTTGAGATATGGATTTTTCCAGGTTCTCAATTATACCATCTATTTCACTGAATTCCAGCTGTTCTTTATAGGTAAATTTTAACTTCTTTTTTTGGTGCTGCGTATAGCCCTTTTTCTCCATGACTTTTTTAATATTTTCTTTTGAGGCTTCTTTTTGTTTTTCCTTTTGCATTTGGCGGAAATAAGAATAGCTGCTGGTATACTGGGAGATCTTGCCTTGACCTTCAAATGCAAATATTTTATTAACTATTTTGTCAAGAAAATATCTGTCATGGGATACGGCTACAACTGCTCCCTTAAAATTTTGAAGGTAATTTTCAAGAATTGTAAGTGTCTCTATGTCAAGATCATTTGTTGGCTCATCCAGTAAAAGCAGGTTGGGATATTCCATAAGTACTTTTAAAAGATAAAGCCTTCTTCTTTCTCCACCTGAGAGCTTTCCCAAAGGAGTCCATTGAACTGAAGGCTCAAAGAGAAATTTTTCAAGTACAGCCGAGGCACTTATTTTTTCACCTCCTGCAGTTGCAGCGTATTCTGACGTTCCTCTTATATATTCAATTACCCTCTGATTCATATCCATATTGGATATTTCCTGGGAATAATATCCTATTTTGACGGTTTCACCTATATCGATATTTCCACTGTCAGGTAAGATTTTTCCGTCTAGAATATTCATCAATGTGGATTTACCGCTTCCATTAGGACCGATGATGCCTATTCTATCATCATTTAATATATTGTATGAAAAACCTTTAATTAAGGCTGTATCCCCAAAACTTTTACTTATATTGTTTATGTTTATTACTTTTTTACCAATCCTTGAACTTTTAAGATCGATATCCAGTTTTGAATTATCTGAAATTGATTCTTGATTTGTAAGTTCCTGAAATCTTTCGATTCTGGCTTTTTGCTTTGTGCTCCTTGCTTTTGCACCCCTTCTTATCCAGGCAAGTTCTTTTTTTATAAGGCTTTCTCTTTTCCTTTCATCGCTGTTCTCTCTTTCAAGTCTTTCTGCCTTTTTTTCAAGAAAAGTACTGTAGTTACCTGTATAACTGTATAAATTTCCATCATGAAGTTCAAGTATTCTATTCGTAATTTTATCTAAAAAAAACCTGTCGTGGGTTACCATGAGCAGGGCCCCGTTATGACTGCTTAAAAATTCCTCTAACCATTCGATGGTTTCATCATCAAGGTGATTTGTGGGTTCGTCAAGTATTAGAATATTTGAAGGAGTTATGAGGGCAGAGGCCAGGGCTATTCTCTTTTTCTGTCCTCCTGAAAGTGTAGATATCTTTGCATCAAAATCAACAATACCCAGCTTTGTAAGTACGATTTTAGCCTGGTTTTCAATTTCCCACGCATTTTCTGCTTCCATTTTAGAATTAAGGTTAAAAATTTGATTCTGCAGCTTTGCATTATCAGGATCTTTTTTAATAAGTCTGAGAATGGTTTTATATTCTCTTAAAAGTTTCATTACAGGAGAATTGCCCTTGAAAATTTGTTCCAGTACCGTTGTCTCATTACTGTTATTAAAATCAGAATTTTGGGGTAAATATCCTAGGTCGGATTTATTTGCCCTTATGATTCTGCCCTTATCTGGTGTTTCAAATCCGGAGAGAATTTTTAAAAGTGTTGATTTCCCGGTACCATTAACACCTATGATGCCTATTTTATCTCCTTCATTTATTCCTAAAGATATATTGTCAAGCAATATTTTTTCACTGTAACTTTTGCTTATATTTTCTGCAGTTAATAGATTCATTCTTACACATCCTTTGCCTTATTATTATAACATGAGTAAATAGTAAATGTGATATAATCATTGTGGTCGCATAAAAATTGCTAAAAGAGGATGATAAGATGAAAAACAAAAAATTCATTAGCAAGATTCTAACAGTTTGTATTACTGGAATCTTACTGGTTTCAGCAGCAGGATGTTCAGATTCCAGCAGTGATAATAAAAATGTAGATAAATCCACACAAACTCTTGCTGTAAAAAGTAATGATTCCAACAAGAGTACAAGCCAAGAATCCAAATCGCCAATACAACTTGAACAAGCAGTGGTAATCAAGCATATAGACGGAGACACAGTGTATGTGAAGCTGGAAAATGGACAAGATGTGAAGGTGAGATTTATAGGTGTAAATACACCTGAAAGCACAACAGAGCACGAGCAATATGGAGAAGAAGCAAGCAATTACACTAAATCAAGGCTTTTAGGTAAAACTGTATATCTTGAAAAGGATATAGGTGATACAGACAAATATGGAAGGCTTTTAAGATATGTATGGCTATCACCACCTACAGAAATAAACGAAAGTGAAATTATAAACAAGATGTTTAATGCCATGCTGGCTGTCAATGGTTATGCACAGCAGATGACAATTCAACCCAATGTAAAATATGCGGATTATTTCAAGAAGTTCTGTGCAGAGGCCAGAGAAAATAACAAAGGGTTATGGTCTATAAATTCCAATGGAACTACAAGAGGAGATAGTATAAAAAGAACTGCAGGCTCTGCATCAAATATAAAAAGCAGCAGTACTTCTTCGGGTACTGATTCATCCGGTGAAAGCAGTACTTCTTTAGAGCATGGACTTATAAAGGGTAATATAAATTCAAAGGGTGAGAAGATTTATCATATGCCAGGGGATAAATATTATGATAAAACAAATCCGGAGGCATGGTTTAATACAGAAAAAGAGGCACAAGCTGCAGGATATAGAAAATCAAAAATATAAATTTAAGTTTATAGAGATATCTTTAAGAAATACATCTTCACAGCCCAATCTTTTTTGTATGGTATATTTAAGAGGTTTGGAGTATGTTGGGATATTAGAGGATAACCTCTGTGAAATGAAGTTATTATTGCAGAATGTTGTATTTTACCTCTTTTGTTTTCATAAAATATTACATCTCCCAGCTCCAGCATGGATACAGAATCAACTTGTGTACCTTTCACACCATACAGTTTTTCAGCAGCGTTGATTTTCAGATACCAGTAAAGTGAACCGGCTACAGCCCAGGAAACCGACCAACTCCGGCCAGTATACCACCATTTGTTTTTGCCTGAAAAGACCATTGGAGCTCCTCCAGCTTTAAGGCATTGAGATATAAAATTTGTACAGTCACCGCCGTTATCACTTTGTACAAGAAAATATCTATAAGCAGGATTTGGTGATTGGGCATAGTTTATAGCATAATTTACAGCATTGGTTCTAGAATAGGATAAATTATTTCTATAATTCATAATTACTCCACAAAATTATTCATGTTATAATCTATGTTAATATATAATAAAAAATTACAAGGAGAGGATGCAAATGAGAATACCAATTTATCAAATAGATGCTTTTACAGACCATCAGTTTAAAGGAAATCCTGCAGCAGTTTGTATGTTGAAAAATAGTATAAGTGATGATCTTATGCAAAATATAGCCAGAGAAAATAATTTATCTGAAACTGCTTTTTGTATTAATAAAAAGAATAATATATATGATTTGAGATGGTTTACTCCAGAAGATGAAATAGATTTATGCGGGCATGCAACTTTGGGAACTGCATATGTTATTTTTAATTTCATAGATAAAGAGTCAAATGAGGTTGTATTCCATACTAAGAGTGGTGTTTTAAAAGTAATGAAAAAAGAAAAACTAATGACAATGGTATTTCCAAGCAGACCGGGGGAAAAATGCAATGTAACAGATCAAATAATACTTGGTCTTGGAAAAGAGCCAAAAGAATTGTATAAGGCAAGGGATTATATGGCTGTATTTGAGACAGAGGATGAAATTAAAAATTTAAAACCTGATATGGAGTTATTGAAAAAAATAGATTCCATTGGAATAATAGTTACTGCTAAGGGAAATAAAGTAGATTTTGTATCTAGGTATTTTGCACCTAATTGTGGGATTTTCGAAGATCCGGTTACAGGTTCATCCCATTGCACTTTAGTTCCTTATTGGAAGGGAGTCCTGAAAAAGGATACTTTTGTGGCTCATCAGCTGTCTGATAGAGGTGGGAGGCTGTATTGTACTGATTTAGGTAAAAAAATAGAAATATCAGGTGAAGCTGTCTCATATTTGGAAGGATATATAAATATTTGAATATGTGTAATTTTATTATATGACTTCTGGTATTTAGAGAATGTAAAAATTTTATCTAAATTCATGGAGGTCTATTTATGTTATAATTAAATTCTGTATAAAATTATTTTTGGATTCAATCTAAATCTTAAAATAACTTATCCAGGGATATAACATTGTTTATCTCCCGTGGATGGGAACTTTAGCAATAATAAATGACAGTCGTTAGATAAAATATATAATACCAGGGTGATATGATGGATAAGGATAAGTTATTACAATTGTTTAATGAACAGATAAGCGGGAAAAACCATGGTAAGGGAATGAGAATTATAGATAACGACCTGGTTTCTTCTGTAAATATTTCAAGTGAAGAAGACCTTATTTACATAAAAGGCAGGGTTATTTCAGAAAGTCTTTTTAATGAATATAACACGGAAATTGAAATGGATGCTGAAAATAAAAACATAGTTTCAACTTACTGCAGTTGTATGGATTATGAAAATAATGAATTCAGAAAAGATAATTACTGCTGCAAGCATTTAATAGCCACTTTTTACAGGGCAGTTGATAAATTAGTAAAGCATCCCCTTTTAAACGAATCAAAAGCTGAAAATATTTTTCAGACTAAATATAATATGGATACACTATCTATGCTTTTAGATAATGAAAAGGGCAGAAGTGAAATAAAAATAGAGGTTTACGTAGATAGAAATCAATGGGAAAATAAAATTTCTGCCCAGTTTAAAATAGGGCTTATTTCCATGAACTCAAATAATCTTTATGTTTTAAAAGATATAAACCAGTTTTTATTGGCAATCTGCAATAATATGCCTGTAATCTACGGAAAAAATTTTACTTTAGATATGAGACAAAATAGGTTAGGCACTAGAGATAAATGTCTTGTTGATTTTATTCAAATGTTGAAAAGCATAGAGGGAAGTTCTATATATAGAGGCAAGATAAAAAAATCAAATATAGACGGAAAATATATACACATACCGGATTATCTGGTGAGAGAGTTTTTTCAGGTAATAAAAGAGCATAGAGTCTATTTAAATGAAGGCTTTTTATACAGATGCGTTGAAACTGAAGTACTGGAAGTTAATCCACCACTAGAATTTGACTTGAAAATGGTGAAAAAAAATTATATCTTAAAGCTGCCAAGTGGAATGCCTATGGTATTGGGTTCTAGAAATAATGTATTTTTTTATGGATCAACTATATATCTTCCTGATGCTGAATATTGTTCAAAAATAAATCCTTATCTTACAGTGTTCAGTGAAGCTAGATCAGTTACACTGCAAGGATCTGAGGAAGATACAATACTTAGAAATTTAATTCCCAGGCTTAATTTATTATCAGATAATATTGTATTATCTAAACCTATAAGAGACAAGATAGTAAATGAAAAATGTGAGTTTAAATTCTATTTTGACAGGGAAGGAAAGAAGGTTGCTTTGATTGTCAAAGTTAAATATGGGGCTTTTGAGTTCAATATTTTTGAGGATTGTACTGAGAAGATCATATACAGGGATTCCAAAAGAGAAGCAGGGACCTTGGGAATGTTGAGATCTTTGGGATTTGAAAGGTCAGATGACAAGTTTTATCTTATGTGGGGGGATGACTATGTATTTAGATTTTTCAAAGTGGAAATAGAAAAACTCCAGAAAATAGGAGAGGTGTTTTATTCTGAAAACTTCAAAGGTATAAAATCCATAAACAGTAAAAATATAAGAGGAGACATTAAATCAGGGAAATATGATTATTTTGAAATGAAATTCAAGCTGGATGACATACCATCAGAAGAGACAACTGCCATATTAAGGGCTTTTAGAGATAATCTTAAATATTACAAGTTAAAGAGCGGAGAATATCTGGATTTGGAAGAATTGGAACTTAAGAAATTCTTAAGATTATTGGATGTGGTCTCAGAGGAGAATATTAAAGACAATCATATGGAAATAAATAAAAATAAAAGTATTTATTTGGATTCATATATAGAAGAAAACAATATAAGATATATTAAGGGCAATTCAGAGCTTAAAAAGATAAGAAATAAGTTAAAAGATATAAAAAATCTTGAATTTAAAGAACCGGAGAATTTAAAAATTGCTTTAAGGGAATATCAAAAAGTAGGTTATAATTGGTTTAAAACACTGGATTATCTGGGCTTTGGTGGAATACTGGGAGATGAAATGGGACTTGGGAAAACCTTTCAGGCCATTGCATTTTTGCTTTCAAACCCAGGCAGCAGGTCATTGATTGTAGTACCTACATCTCTGGTATATAACTGGATTCATGAATTTGAAAAATTTGCTCCGGATATGAGGGTAGCGGCAATTAATGGATCAAAAAAGGAAAGAGAAGAATTGCTGAAAAATATGGATAAATGTGATGTCATCATAACTACCTATAATATGTTAAAAAGGGATTTGGAGATATATGAAAATATGGAATTTGACTACTGCCTGCTGGATGAAGCTCAGTATATAAAAAATCCTCATTGTCAAAATGCTGAAAGCGTAAAAAGCATAAAGGCAAGAAGAAGATTTGCACTGACAGGCACTCCAATAGAGAATTCTGTTATGGAACTCTGGTCCATATTTGATTTTATAATGCCGGGTTATTTATATAATGAAAAGAAATTTAGTGTGAGATACTATAAGAGGCTTAAAGAGGAGCCTGTAGTAATTGAAGATCTCAACAGACTTGTAAAACCATTTATTTTACGAAGAAAGAAAAAAGATGTTATAAAAGAGCTTCCTGATAAAATAGAAAAGACCATTAAGGTTTATTTAAGGGATAAACAGGAGAAGGTTTATGGAACTTATGCAAAGCATGCATTGGATCTTATTGAAAATAAAGTAAAAGAAGATGAATTTAAAAACAGTAAGATTGAAATACTTGCATATATTACAAAGCTCAGGCAGCTTTGTCTTGATCCATCTGTAGTAATGAAAGACTACAACGGAAGCAGTGCAAAAATAGAAGCACTTGTAGAGCTTTTAACACAGAGTATAGGCGAGGGGCACAGAGTGCTGGTATTTTCACAATTCACCTCCGTACTTAAAAATATTGCAGGGAGAATAAGTGAAGAGGGTATAGAATGCAGTTATTTAGATGGTTCTGTGTCTTCAAAAAATAGAATGAAACTGGTGGAAGAGTTTAATTCAGGAATGAATTCAGTGTTTTTAATAAGTTTAAAGGCGGGAGGAACAGGTCTCAATCTCACTTCTGCAGATATAGTAATTCATTTTGACCCCTGGTGGAATCCTGCAGTAGAGCAGCAGGCCACGGACAGGGCACACAGAATAGGCCAAAAACATGTAGTGGAAGTAATAAAGCTTGTGGCTAAAGGCACTATTGAAGAAAAGATTATACAACTGCAGGAGGAAAAGAAAAAGCTTATAGACAGTCTGCTTGGGGGAGAACTTTCCGGAAGCCAGGGAATTGCCTCATTATCACAGGAGGAAATTATGAAATTGTTCAAATAAATGGAATGGGGTCAGACCCCCTGACATTTATTGTCAGAGGGTCTGACTCATGCTTGGATTACAGATCTTTGTTTTTATATGCTGTATAGGATAAAATAAATGATATTGAAAATACAACCAAGCATATTGTAATGATGATAAAGTCCATTGTAATTTCTGGAATACTGCTCAAATAGGTACTAACAAGCTGAACTTTTTTAACAAATATTTTTGCAAAGGCCGTAAAAACAAAGAACATGCCTAAAAATAATACCATTACTGCATATCTTGTTTTTGAATATCCAAATTTAAAATACACGGGAAAAAGTATACAGCTTAAAAATAAAACTGTTATTAGTCCACCCAGTATACCTTCTGTATTGATAGTCCTAGACAGGTGTGTCAATCCTGTATACTGTGCAAAAGTGAGAAATAAAAATAAAATTACCATGCTGATAAGTACGAATACAAGCAATGACAGGTACTTGGATATAATTATAGTTGTCCTATTTATTGGAAGACTGTTTAACATTACCTCGGCACCTTCATCCCGATAAAAGCTGTTGGTTAAAAATGCATAAGCGGTGAAAGTTGCTACAAAGGAATACACAACACTAGTGTCACCGGAAGTACCTTTAAAAGCAAAAACCAGGGGCAAACAAGTTAAAATTGTTATAATAAAAGTTTTTTTCTGTATAAGTAAGTCTTTTAAAACTAAATTCCACATTATCTGTTCCTCCTTTTTTAGTTTAAATCTTTGTTTTTATATACCTGGCAGGATATTATGAAAGATACTAAAAGCAATATCATTAATAAAAATGTACAAATCCAGGCCCCTCCTAAATTAAATGCGTTATTTAAATATGAAATGATTTTTAGAATAATATTTTTCAAATGGGAATTACCTTCAAAAAATAGAGGGCTTAAAGCAACGAGTATAGTTAAAATTGTATTTAAATATCTGATTTTTGAATATCCAAATTTGAAATTTGCGGGAAAATACAGTGAGCTATAAAATAAGGTTTGCCCCATATATATAAATAATATATTTGAATTCATGAAATTTTGGTCATTAACAATTCCAAGGGCAGTCAATACAAGTAAAATGAGATAGTATATAATTATGGCAATGCCCATTGATACAAACATGGACAGATATTTGGCTGAAATTATATCAGACCTTTTAAGGGGAAAGCTGACAATAATTTTTTCCGAGATTTCATCTTTCAAAGCAGCATTTTCTATAAAATTGCTGGAAATACAAAAAAGTACAAGTGAAATATATCCGCTGAAATTACCATTTGATCTTTGAAACAATAGGATTGCAAATATTAAAAATGCTATGAAAAACAGGGAAATTTTTTTCTGTATAAGTATGTCTTTTAAGACTAAATTCCACATTGCCTATTCCCCTTTCACAGTATATACCATGATATCATCAAGAGTGGCTCTTTCAATTATAACTTTGTCCTTGAATAATTTTTTTATCTCCGGGCTATTATTAGTCAATCCTTCAAAACCAAAGGAGGTTTCTCTTATACCTATAAACTTGTTTCTCATATCAGGTTGTAAAAGATTTTTATCCCCTTTTACAATGCCATAGCTGTCCAGGATATTGTCTTTGGTATCTGAAAAAACTATCTTGCCGGAATTCAGGAAAGTGATGTAATCCGCTATTTTCTCAAGATCCGTGGTGATGTGGGTGGAAAATAGTATGGCTTTGTTCTCATCCTGGATTATTGAACAAAGGGTATCCAGCATTTCACTTCTAAAGACCGGATCCAGTCCTGAAGTGGGTTCATCCATTATAATGAATTCGGCATTGTGGGAAAGGGCAATGGCAAGAGAATACTTCATTTTCATTCCCTTGGACAATTGTTTTATTTTTTTGTTTCTAGAAAGGTTGAATTCATCCATATATCTATTAAAGGCTTTATCATCCCAATTTTTGTAAAAACGACATATGATATTTTTCATGGCTGTTGTAGTCAGATCCGAGTAAAAATAATTTGCATCATATACAAAACCTATTTTCTGTTTTATCTGTTTCTCGCATTTTAAATTGTCCAGTCCAAAAACCTTTATAAGTCCTGAATTCTTCCTTATAAGATTCATTATGAGTTTTATAGTGGTGCTTTTACCTGCACCATTTGGACCAATGAGCCCCATAATATATCCTCTGGGCAGGCTAAAGCTTATATTATCCAGGGTAAAGCCCTTGTAAATTTTACTTAAGTTATTGATCTCTAAAATATTATCCATAATTCTCCCTCCAAAATTCACATATTGTCATATAGAATATCCAGCATTTCTTTTAATTCTTTTTTCGTCAGGCCAATGATCTTGCTGTCCTCTATAGCCTCCATGAGTTTATCTTCAATTGACTTCATCTTTTTTTCTTTTAATAATTCCTTGTTTTGTACTGATACATAGGAACCTTTTCCGGGAACTGTTTCAATAAAACCTTCTCTTTCAAGTTCCTCATAGGCCCTTTTGGTGGTTATTACACTTATCTTCAGTTCTCTTGCAAGATTTCTTATGGAGGGCAGAAGTTCACCTTCAGAAATAATGCCCTTTATTATATTATCTTTTATCTGTTTTGTAATCTGTTCATAAATAGGATCCTTGGATATGTTGGAAATAATTATGTTCATAAGCAGTACTCCTTTTGTAAACCGTATATACTGTATATATTAGTTTATATACAGTATATATAAAATGAATATTTTTGTCAATTGCCAATTTTCTAATGGTATTCTAATGTTGCACTAATTTTAATCTAATGATGATGCTGTATTGTATAAATATAAACTCACATGTAAGGTTAATAAAAGTAAATTGGAGGAATTAATATGGCTATTACTATTGAACAAATTGATTTGTTGAGAAAAAGAGCAGATGTAGGTTATAAGGAAGCAAAGGAAGCACTTGAAAAGTGTAACGGGGACATAGTAGAAGCGCTTTCATATTTGGAATCGCAAAATAAAATCAAGCCTGAAGAAGAATTTTTAAAAGGATCTTCTCTTATCAAAAAAATAAAAAGAGTGATTTCAAAAGGTAATAAAATGAGCGTTGTGATTTCAAAAAGTGAAAAAACTATACTGAATCTGCCTCTGACGCTGGCTGTAGTATTTACTGTATTTGCAATGCCGGTTGTTATAATATCCCTTGTAATTGTACTGATTACCAGCTGTAAAATAAGATTTAACAGAGAAAATGGTGATGATTGCAGTATTAATGATAAAATAGATAAAGTCAGTAAAGCAGTTGAACATGTTACAAATAAGGTAAATAAAGAATTTACCAACGCTTAAAAGACCAAGTCTGCCTTTGATTTTCATGGGGCAGACTTTTATTTTATATTTTCCTAATAGCATTAAAAGGGTATAATACATTTAGATAATCTGAATGTATACAAATAGGAGGTATATATGGCTGGCGAAAAAATTCTTATTATTGAAGATGAAATAAAAATAGCTAGATTTGTTCAATTGGAACTTCAACACGAAGGATATGAAGTTGAACAATGTCAGGATGGAAGGACAGGATTAAATACAGCTTTAAAGGGGAATCATGATCTTATAATCATTGATGTGATGCTTCCATCTATAAATGGAATGGAAGTTCTTAGAAGGTTGAGGCAAACATCTCAGGTTCCTGTAATCATGCTTACTGCAAAGGATGGAGTTACAGACAAGGTTATGGCACTTGATATAGGGGCTGAAGATTACGTAACAAAGCCCTTTGCCATAGAGGAACTTCTGGCCCGCATTCGAGTTATATTCAAACATAAAAATCATGTGGCTCAATCTGAAATTATTACTGTGGGAAAATTGAAGATGGATATGAATAGACACGTTGTGACTTATCATGATAATGTGATAGATCTGACCAAAAAAGAATTTGATCTGCTTAAATATCTTATGATCAATAAAAATATAGTGCTTTCCAGAGATAATATTCTTGAAAATGTTTGGAAATACGATTATATAGGTGATACAAATATAGTGGATGTATATATTCGATATTTGAGAAGCAAAATTGATGACAAATTCAATGACAAATTTATTTATACTATTCGTGGAGTGGGGTATCAACTGAAATATGAATAGCATAAAATCCGCATTTAAAATAATATATAATATAACTAAATCTATTTTGATTTTTTTGTATAATATGATATGCAGAATTATTAAAATTATTTTTGAAAAACTCAGATTTTCCATAAGCTTTAAGCTCACAATAACTTATGCTTTTATGTTTTTAATAGCTTTTCTATTTATGGGTACAGGTGCATTAATCAGTTTCAGATATTATATAAAAAATGGCAGCCATGGGGATTATACAGTGTTGTTAAGTAATGTTATATTCATATTAGGTATTATAAGTTTGATTGCAATTATCATGTTGGGGTCAAGGGCCAGCAAAAAATTTTTGTCACCAGTGAAAAATATGAATGAAACTGTAAAAGAAATATCTATAAATGATCTTGGAAGACGTATTGATGTAAAAGGCTCAAAAAATGAATTGAAGGATTTGGCAAAAACCTTCAACGCCATGCTGGATAGGATACAGAATTCAGTAGAACAGCAAAATCAGTTTATATCAGATGCATCACATGAATTGAGGACACCTATTTCTGTGATTCAGGGATATGCAAATCTTTTGGATCGCTGGGGAAAAGATGACAGGTCTGTTCTTGAAGAATCCATTGCATCTATTAAAAGTGAATCTGAAAATATGAAGGAACTTGTGGAAAAACTTTTATTTCTGGCAAGAGGAGATAAAAATACACAAAGAGTTGAAAAAGAAAATTTTAAGCTCAATGAGTTGATTGATGAACTGATAAAGGAAACAAGGCTAATTGACAAAGATCATATTATAGAAAGTGATTACAATGATGAGATTGATATACGTGCAGATAGAAAACTTATGAAGGAAGCTCTCAGAATATTTATTGACAACAGTATTAAATATACTCCTTCTGGAGGGACAGTAAAGTTAGATTCTTATCTCAAGGACAATGCAGCTATTATAGTTGTATCAGATACAGGCATAGGTATTTCAGAAGAAGACATTCCCCACATATTTGACAGATTTTATAGGGCGGATAAGTCCAGAACAAAATCCAGTGGAGGAACAGGACTTGGGCTTTCTATCGCCAGATGGATAATTGGCAGGCACAGTGGCAAAATAGATATTTGGAGTCAGGTGGACATTGGAACAGTTATAAAAATTACCATTCCCATCTTTAAAATATAAAATAAGTTAATAATTATTGGATAATACTGAAAAAAGGAAATTCCATGGTTTTTTGTTGATAAAAAATATAATCATTTCTTTGATTAATTTATAATAGACTTATATAGATGATTATATAAGTCTATTGCTGTAAAAAGCAATAAATAGAAAAGGGGAATCTCTAAATATGATAAGTATAACCAAACTGCTGTGGGATTCACATAATTATGGAGATAATCTTAGATATATAGAAGGTGCTGCATTGGAAAAGTGTGGTGTAAGTAAAGGCAGAGGGCCTGTGGTTGCATGGAACTGCACAAAAACCTGTAATTTAAAATGTAGACATTGCTATGCAAATTCAGATAGTAAAAGATATGAAGGGGAACTGACATTTAACCAGGCAAAAGAATTTATAGATGATTTAAGGGATTATAATGTACCGGTGTTGTTGTTTTCAGGTGGAGAGCCTCTTATGAAGGGGAATTTATTAGACATACTAGCTCATGCCAATAAAAGAAAGATTAGAAGTACTATATCCACTAATGGAACTCTTTTAGATAAAGATGTATGCAAAACTTTAAAGAGATTAGATGTTGGATATGTAGGTGTAAGCCTTGATGGAATAGGAGAAAACCATGATAAATTCAGGGGTGTTCCAGGTGCATTTGACAGTGCATTAAAAGGAATAAGAAATTGCATAGAAGCAGGCCTGAAGGTTGGCCTTAGATTTACTATAAATAGAAATAATTATAAAGAAATAGAAGAGATCTTTTGTTTGATAAAGGAGGAAAATATACCAAGAGTCTGTTTTTATCACCTGGTATATTCAGGCAGAGGAAATAATATGATAGATGAAGATATTTCAAAAGAGAAAACACGGAAGGTTTTGGACTTAATTATAAAAAAGTCATTGGAATTTGGACCGAAAGTAGAAATACTTACTGTGGATAATCATGCAGATGGAGTTTATACATATTTAAAATCTCTAAAAATGTTCAAGGATAAATCAGAAAGAATATTGTATTATTTAAAAAACAATGGAGGAAACAGATCTGGTATGGCTTTTGCTGATGTAGATTTTTATGGAAATGTACATGCCGATCAGTTTACATGGCAGTATGTTTTTGGAAATGTTAAGGAAAAAAATTTAGTTCCATATGGAAAAATGGCAATAATAAAATATTAAGTGGACTTCGAGATAGAAAAAGATTACTTAAAGGCAGATGTAGTAAATGCAAGTGGATTAATGTATGTAATGGAAACTTTAGAACCAGGGCAGAATCATTATCAGGAGATTTTTGGGAAGAAGATCCGGCCTGTTACCTTACGGATCAGGAAATCAGATGATTAATTTTAGAATTTTGTTTATTGGAGGTAAATGATGATAAATGATAGTTTCATGGAATACAACAAATAGGTGCAATTTAAAATGCAAACACTGTTATAGGGATTCAGGTAAAGAAATCAATAATGAATTAACTACTAAAGAGGCAAAAACATTAATAGATCAAATTGTAAAAACTGGATTTAAAATAATGATATTTTCTGGTGGAGAGCCGCTTATGAGAGATGACATATTTGAACTTATAAGTTATGCTTCACAAGTTGGTCTGAGGTCTGTTCTTGGAACTAATGGAACTTTAATTTCTGAAAAAATAGCAGAGAAGCTGAAAAAATCTGGCATTGCTGGAGTGGGGATAAGTCTTGATAGTCTTGATTCAAAAAAACACGATATCTTTAGAGGTTATGATGGAGCATTTAGAGATACTATTAATGCAATGAAAAATTGCAGGGAAGCAGGTATAAGATTTCAAGTTCATACTACAGTTATGGAGTGGAATAAAGAAGAACTAATTACTATTACTGATTCCGCAATAGCTATGGGTGCAGCTGCACATCATATTTTCTTTCTCATACCTACAGGAAGAGCAAAAAATATAGAAGATGAAGTATTAAAATCTGAAGAATATGAAAAGTTGTTAACAGCTATAATGAAAAAACAACAGGAGGTTCATATAGAATTAAAGCCTACTTGTGCTCCGCAATTTGTACCAATTGCTAAAAGCTTAGGCATTGATATCAGATTTAAACGTGGATGTATTGCAGGAATAAATTATTGCGTTATAAATCCAAAAGGGGATGTACAAGCATGTGCCTATTTATCACAGTCTGCCGGGAATATAAGAAAAACAACCTTTGATGAAATCTGGAGAAATAGTGTTTTATTTAATAATTTAAGAACCCAGAATTATAAAGGAAGCTGTGGAAGCTGTAAATATAAAGATACTTGTGGTGGTTGCAGAGCAAGAGCCGCATACTATAGTAAAGGAAATTATATGGAATCAGATAAATTATGTACATTTTAAGCTTTAAAACTTTTACAAGGAGGGTTTTTATGGATGAGATAGATAAAAGATTACTTGAGCTAATACAAAATGAAATCCCAATTGATAAAAGACCATTTAAAATATTAGGGAAGAAATTATTGATTACAGAAGAAGAAGTATTACAAAGAATAGATAAATTGAAAGAAAAAGGTTTCATACGAAGAATAGGTGGAATTTTTGATTCAAGAAAATTAGGATATACAAGTACTTATGCATCATATGATGCATCAAACCAAATAAGTGGATCAGAGTTTTGGAGAAATGATATGACCCCAATAAGTTAGACTTTATTGCGTAGTAGTTT